>JAKISV010000078.1 GCA_021648425.1 Rhizobiaceae bacterium | reverse complement strand
GGTTCCGTTTTCTACAAAAAATGAAATGATACCATCGGTATCACCAAAACAGATTAAATTACCATCCGTAGCAGTTACTGAAATTAAAGAATATTCTAAATCTACACAGTCTATGGCTTCACATCCGACAGAGTCCGTAACGGTCACACAATAATTTCCAACCGTAATATTTTCATTTAATTGGGTCGTTATTCCGTTTGACCAGAGGTAAGAAAAAGGAGGAGTGCCACCTATCGGATTAGCGGTGACTGCACCATCAGCGGCTGTAGGCGAACTGGCAAGAGTCGCTTGTTCTGCATTTGCATCTAGCGAATCGGCTACAATCAAATTAGTATAAACAGTACTATCGCATCCATTAAATAAATTAAAAACGTAGGTGTAATTTCCCGAACTAGTATATATTGCATTTCCTACTTGGTAACTATCTCCAAAACAAATCACAGGATTAAGTGTCGCCTCTGGCGGATAATTTTCCAAATCAGTCACCACCACATCAAAAACACCTGCAGTATTCGACCCCGAACCATCTACCAAAATCCAATAACTATCGCCAGGGTTTAGGCAATTTAATTCTAAAGATTCGTCATTATTTGTATTGGTAAATGAACTTCCTACTTCCGAAAAGAACCCTGTACATATATTATTAAATGAACGATAGACTCCTATTTGTGCTCCGATTCCATTATTCCAAGGTGCGCCATCTACACTTAATATTTCTACATTCACACTTCCCGATGGGGATGTTGATAAAGCCATGAGGGTTCTGGAATCTGCTAAAGATGATATCAGTTACGAGATCATACAAAGCGAAAAAGGCCTGGTAAAAGTGTCGGTGATCGGCATTGGAATGCGCAGCAATGCGGGTGTTGCTTCAACGGCATTTACCGCTCTGGCCAACAAGGGAATAAATATTCGGGCAATCACCACTTCCGAAATCAAGTTCTCATTATTGATCGATGCGGATTATGGTGAACTTGCCGTTCGCACCCTGCATCAGGAATACGGGCTCGACGAAAAATAGCCGCTTTGTGGTGCATTCTCATTATCAGACTGAATTAGGATCTGTTGAGTATTATGAACGCAATGGAAACCGGGCCGCGGGTTTTGCTGAAACGCCTCAGGGAGGTGATGGCGGAATCGCTTGGGGCTCAGGACAAACTGGATAAGATTGTTGACCATATTGCAGCAAATATGGTGGCTGAAGTGTGCTCGGTCTATGTTTTACGAACTGATGATATTTTGGAGCTTTATGCCACCAAGGGCCTTAATCCCGAGGCGGTGCATGAAGTTTCTCTGAAAGTGGGCCAGGGTCTGGTTGGCACGATTGCCGCCAGCGCCAGGCCGCTCAATATCCAGGATGCACAAAGCCATCCATCTTTTGCGCTTTTGCCGGAAACCGGAGAAGAACCGTTTAATTCATTTATGGGCGTACCGATATTGCGAGCAGGGCGCTCATTGGGCGTTTTGGTTGTTCAAAACAAAAAGAAACGTGTTTACCGCGATGATGAAGTGGAGGCGCTTGAAACGACGGCGATGGTGCTGGCGGAGCTTTTGGCGGCCGGAGAACTCAAGGGGCTTGGAGCAACGGCAGGTGAATATGTTCTCAACCGGCCGCGCACAATTATAGGTGCCGGATTTGCCCAGGGTATCGGGCTGGGTAATATTGTTCTTCACGCGCCGCGTATTGTTGTCACCAATCTGTTTAATGAGGATTTTGAAGAAGAAATCAAACGGCTGGGTGATGCGCTTGGTAAGTTTCGTATTTCAATTGACGATATGCTCGAGCGCAGTGACGTGCCTCAACATGAAGAAACCCGTGAGGTGCTTGAAACCTACCGGATGTTTGCCCATGATCGTGGCTGGGTGCGGCGGATGGAAGAGGCTGTGCGCAATGGTTTGACGGCGGAAGCCGCTGTTGAAAAAGTGCAGAGTGATCATCAGGCCAGGCTGCAAAGGGTGAGCGATCCATATATCCGTGACCGGTTGAGTGATTTTGATGATCTTGCCTATAGGCTGTTGCGTCAACTTGGCGGTGATAACGCTGCCGATGTTGAAAACAATGACCATGAAAATGCGATTGTTGTAGCGCGCAATATGGCGGCTGCCGAGTTGCTTGATTATCCGCGTGGGAGCCTTCGCGGATTGATTTTGGAAGATGGCGGCTCCTCAAGCCATGTGGTGATTGTGGCAAAGGCGCTTGGTATTCCCGTGGTTGGTAATGCGGCTGGTATAATTTCCAATGTTGAAAATGGTGACGAGGTAATCGTTGATGGCACCCAGGGTGTGGCTCATTTGCGGCCAGGTGAAGATATCAGGGCTTCATACCTGGACAAATTCAAGTTTCAGGCGGAGCGCCAGCTTCAATATAAAAAACTGCGCAAATGTGATGCTGTTTCGGTGGATGGTGAAAAAATCAACCTGCTGATGAATGCGGGTCTGTTGGTTGATTTGCCACAATTGTCCCAATCGGGCGCGCAGGGGATTGGTCTGTTTCGAACAGAACTGCAATTTATGGTATCTTCGACATTTCCAAGGCCCGGACAACAAGAAGCGCTGTACCGGCAGGTGTTGAAGGAAGCAAAAGGAAAGCCGGTAACTTTTCGCACACTGGATGTGGGTGGTGACAAAGTGCTGCCTTACCTGCGATCCGTACACGAGGAAAATCCGGCACTGGGGTGGCGGGCGGTCAGGCTGGCACTGGACAGGCCCGGCCTTTTGAAGGCGCAAATGAGGGCGCTTTTGAAAGCCGCTGCAGGTGGGGAATTGCGTGTCATGTTGCCGCTGGTGACGGAAGTTCGGGAGATAAGACGGGCAAAAGAGATTATCAACCATGAGATGGATGTGCTGACGCGGTTTGGGCATGAATTGCCTGACAGTTTTAAACTGGGCGCAATGATAGAAGTGCCATCAATTCTGTATCAGCTTGATGAACTGATGGAAGAAGTGGATTTTGCATCCGTGGGATCAAACGATCTGTTTCAGTTCATGATGGCCAGTGACCGGGGAAACGCCAATATCGCCACACGGTTTGATCCGGTAAGCAGGCCATTCGTGCGGGCTTTGAAGCTGATAGCTGACAGTGCCGTGCAGCATAAAACAGAATTGACCTTGTGTGGGGAATTTGCAGGACGGCCTTTGGGGGCAATGGTATTGATTGCAATAGGCTACAATTCGATTTCCATGGCTGCGGCCTCCATCGGGCCGGTTAAATCGATGATACGTCATCTGGATATTGGCAAGTTGCGTAAAATCCTTTTGCCTGCAATAGAAGAGACAGATGGCGGTCAGACTTTGCGTGAACTGCTGGAAGACTTTATTGATGCCAATGGAATTTCTTATTAGGTCCTGACCCCAATCACCTAATTCAACACCAGGAAAATAATGCTGCAACGTGAAAAACTGGATTCCCTGCTGGCCCGCCATCAATTGCTGCAGGAAGAAATGGTGGCTAACCCGGACCCGGAAACCTATGTGAAACTAGCGTCTGAATATTCCGGGCTTGAGCCGGTTATTGAAAAAATCAAAGAATATGACGCGGTTCAAAGCGATCTTGATGGCATCATGGAATTGCTGGCGGATTCTTCTACAGATAAGGAAATGGCTGAACTGGCGCAGCTGGAAAAGCCTGAACTGGAATCAAAAATTGAAGCGGTTCAGGAGGATATCAAGAAACTGTTGTTACCGCGTGATGCGGCGGATGATAAAAGTGCGGTTGTTGAAATAAGGGCAGGCACGGGCGGTTCTGAAGCCGCACTTTTTGCCGGTGATCTGTTTCGTATGTATGAACGCTATGCCGCCACCAAAGGCTGGAAGGTGGAAATTCTGTCTGTTAGCGATGGTGATGTTGGGGGCTACAAGGAGATTGTATGCTCGATAAACGGTCGGGGTGTTTTTGCCCGGCTGAAATTTGAATCCGGAGTGCATCGGGTACAGCGGGTGCCTGAAACTGAATCGGGGGGAAGGGTGCATACTTCTGCTGCGACAGTGGCGGTATTGCCTGAAGCTGAAGAGGTTGATGTTGAAGTGCGAAATGAGGATATTCGCATTGATACCATGCGCGCTTCAGGGGCCGGCGGGCAGCATGTGAATACAACTGATTCAGCCGTGCGCATCACCCACCTGCCAACCGGGATAGTGGTATTGTCTTCGGAAAAGTCCCAACACCAGAACCGGGCCAATGCAATGAAATCATTGCGGGCTAAACTCTATGATATGGAGCGGCAAAAGCTGGATAACGAACGTGCTGAGGCGCGCAAGGGGCAAGTGGGTTCGGGGGATCGATCCGAGCGAATTCGAACCTATAATTTCCCCCAGGGGCGGGTAACCGATCACCGCATCAATCTGACACTCTATAAGCTTGACCGGATCATTATGGGGGAAGGCGTGGACGAAATCATTGATGCGCTGATTACAGATCATCAGGCGAGTTTGCTGTCTGCAATTGAAGATGAATAAGCATGAAAAATTCTAGCGTTGGGGAAGCTGTATCAATATCAGCGAAAAAACTTCGTAACGCCGGGATTGATGATTTTAGCCGTGAGGCGCGGTTGCTGGCGGGTCATGTTTTTGATCTTGGACCCGCCGAACTTATCAGTGGTAATTTGATAAATCCCGCTTTGGAAAAAATCGTAGAATTGGATCGATTGATTGAAAGACGAATTGCCGGAGAACCGGCATATCGGATAGTTGGCAGGAAAGAAATCTATGGCTGCCAGTTTCGAATTTCAAAAGATACACTTGAACCGCGCCCGGATACAGAGGCCCTTATAGAAGGAGTGCTGGCGGATCAGCAAAAATCCGGCAATAAACCTTTAAAAATTCTGGATATCGGTACGGGCACCGGCATTATCATTATCAGCTTGTTGGACCAAATGCCCAATGCCACGGGCATTGCCACCGACATCAGTGCTGAAGCGATAATGGTGGCAAAAGAAAATGCGGTACTCAACAAGGTTGAGGCACGCATCTCATTTGTTGTTACCGATTGGAGCGGGGGGATTGAACAAAAATTTGATGTCATTGTTTCCAACCCGCCCTACATCAAAACAGATGTTATTCCAATGCTGGCTAATGAAGTGAAAGATTACGACCCCTGGTTGGCACTTGACGGGGGAAAAGACGGATTGAATGCCTACCGGGCGATATTTACGCAATGTTTATCGAAACTTGCTAATGATGGGAAACTTTACCTGGAAATTGGCCATGATCAGGCAGAATCAATTGTCCTGCTGGCGGAACAATATGGCTGGATACCCGTGCAAACCCGAAAAGATTTGAATGGTATCAGCCGGGTTGTGGTTTTTAGGCAACAATATCTGATGGAATGATGAAATTGGCGTGACAGATGGGGGATTTGGCAAGAAAAAGCTTGGAATTCCCTTTGGAACAGAGTATTTAAAGATAACGATTGGAATAGATACAGGAATAGGAAATTTCTGTCATTCCGGTTTTTCCTGGCAAAAATGCTTTGGATCAGTCGTCCATTTTCAGAATCGATAGATTTAAGATTACCCATCGCGCAATAACAGGTTGGCGCGAACAAGCAGGGAAACAAGCTTGCAAACGCAATCACAGCACTCTTTCAATTTGCTTTGCAAGTTGAGTACCCGCCTATAGCGGCACAGGGTGTGAATACTGATTTTGCTAAACTCAAACCATTTAAATGAAAGCAAAGATTAGCCAATGAGGCAGCAGCAGCAAAGATCAAAATACCGAAATCGCGGACGTAAATCGTCCAATCCACTCTCGCGTAATTTTGAAAGCAACGGGCCTGATGTAAAAATCAGGGGTAACGCCAGCCATATAGCTGAGAAATACAGTGTATTGGCGCGTGACGCGTTGACCAGTGGCGATACGGTGATGGCGGAGAACTATTATCAGCATGCCGAACATTATTATCGTATTGTCGCGGCCGCACAATTAAACAATCCGCAGCCAAATGCCCAGAATAATTCGCAGCGTGATTCAAATCGTGATAGCGGCAATGGACAGCAGAGTGAGGATAAATCTTCAGACGAACCCGTCGCCAGTGAGCGCGGTGGCGGACCGCAGCCGGAAATGAGCGAAATTCCAGCTGAAGTCACAACTAAAGAGAAAAGCCCTGTAACCAATGCGGCACCAAATGAGACTGGTGATGGCGAAAAAGAAGAGGGTAGTCGTACCCGACGCAATGGGCGACGACCTGCCAGTAATCGCAGAACTACCAGAACTTCAGCCAAAAAACCTGAAGATGCTTCGGCCGCCGATGGTGCATCATTACCCAGCAGTCTGATTGGTTCATCAGGCGATGACAAGGAAGCTCTTGCTGCAAGTGATGAATAATTCGGGCTTGTTCTGGAAATTTAGACTTCACATACATATATCATAAACAATTGGCCCGCTGCAGTTGCGGGGGCTTTTTCCTGAAGCAATTCTCCGTGCCTTTTGAGGGCGGTAGAACGTTATGGAGTATATGATATGAACCTCGATAAATATTCGGATCGGGTAAAGGGTTTTATTCAATCCGCCCAGTCCCTGGCTCTTTCTTCGAGCCATCAGCAATTTTCACCCATGCATATCCTTAAAGTGTTGCTTGATGACCCCGAAGGGTTGGCTGCTTCATTGATGGAACGTGCCGGGGGTAATCCCAAAGATGCGCTTTTGGCCGTTGACGGTGAACTTAACAAAATGCCCGCAGTCAGTGGTGGCGATGGGCAGCTTTATCTGTCACCGGGACTGGCCAAAATTTTTGCGACCGCTGAAAAAGCCGCTGACAAGGCGGGGGACAGTTTTGTCACTGTTGAGCGGTTGTTGCTTGCTTTGACGATTGAGAAATCTTCGCCTACTGCAGATATCCTATCCAAAAGAGGTTTGACACCGAATGGTCTGAACAAGACAATTGAAGAACTGCGCAAGGGCAAAACCGCTGACAGCGCCAATGCTGAGGCAGGATATGATGCGTTGAAAAAATATGCCCGTGATCTGACGCAAGATGCACGAGATGGCAGGCTTGATCCCGTGATTGGCCGTGATGAAGAAATCAGGCGCACAATACAGGTATTATCCCGGCGTACCAAAAACAATCCGGTGCTGATAGGTGAACCCGGCGTGGGCAAGACTGCGCTGGTAGAAGGTCTGGCGCTTCGCATGATCAATGGCGATGTGCCTGAATCGCTGAAAAGCAAATCCCTGTTGTCGTTGGATATGGGTGCGCTGATTGCCGGGGCAAAATATCGCGGTGAATTTGAAGAGCGCCTGAAGGCTGTATTGCATGAAGTGCAAAGCGCCGATGGGCAGATTGTTTTGTTCATCGATGAAATGCATACGCTGGTGGGTGCGGGCAAAGCAGATGGGGCAATGGATGCCTCCAATCTGCTGAAACCGGCACTGGCGCGTGGTGAACTGCATTGTGTTGGCGCGACAACTCTTGATGAATACCGTAAGCATGTGGAAAAAGACGCAGCACTTGCCCGGCGTTTCCAACCGGTATTTGTTGGTGAACCCAGTGTTGAAGATACGATTTCCATTTTACGCGGCATCAAAGAAAAATACGAACTCCATCACGGGGTGCGTATCAGTGATGGCGCACTGGTGGCGGCGGCCAATCTTTCCAACCGTTATATCACCGACAGGTTTTTGCCCGATAAGGCAATTGATTTGATGGATGAGGCATCCTCGCGGTTGCGCATGCAGGTCGATTCCAAACCAGAAGAACTTGATGAACTGGATCGGCGTATTATTCAGCTGAAAATCGAACGCGAAGCGTTGCTGAAAGAAACCGACAAGGGTTCGGCTGCACGGCTGAAGGCGCTGGAAGTGGAATTGGCCGGTCTTCAGGAAAAAGCGGATAGTCTGACAGCACGCTGGGAGGCAGAAAAACAGAAGCTTTCCGGTGCCCGCGATATCAAGGAAGCACTGGATAATGCACGCATTGAACTGGAGCAGGCGCAACGCGCCGGTAATCTGGCAAAGGCGGGAGAGCTTTCCTATGGCAAAATTCCTGATCTGGAAGCGCAACTGGAAATCATGGAGAATGCAAACGGTGACAGCGAACAACCTTCTATGGTTGAAGAAGCGGTGCGCCCTGAACATATTGCCCATGTAGTGTCACGCTGGACTGGTATTCCTGTCGACAAAATGCTGGAAGGTGAAAAAGATAAACTGCTGCGTATGGAAAAAGAACTGGCCAAACGTGTGGTCGGCCAGGATGAAGCGGTGGAAGCTGTATCAAAAGCGGTTCGTCGGGCGCGGGCCGGATTGCAGGATCCCAACCGGCCAATTGGTTCGTTTATGTTTCTTGGACCAACGGGGGTTGGTAAAACCGAGTTGACCAAGACGCTGGCGAGTTTCCTGTTTGATGATGACAGCGCGCTTTTGCGGATGGATATGTCGGAATATATGGAGAAACATTCGGTGGCTCGATTGATTGGTGCTCCTCCGGGGTATGTCGGTTATGATGAAGGCGGGGCGTTGACCGAAGCGGTGCGCAGGCGGCCTTATCAGGTGGTGTTGTTTGATGAAATTGAAAAAGCCCATCCGGATGTATTCAATATTCTGCTGCAGGTGCTGGATGACGGGCGATTGACTGATGGCCAGGGGCGCACGGTGGATTTTCGCAATACGATGATCATCATGACTTCCAATCTGGGTTCTGAATTTCTGGTTCAACTGGAAGATAATGAAGATTCCAGTGTGGCGCGCGAGAGCGTAATGGAAATTGTCAAATCCAGTTTCCGGCCGGAATTTCTGAACCGGGTTGATGATATTATCCTGTTCCATCGTCTCAAACGCGATGACATGGCGCAGATTGTATCGATTCAGCTCAAACGGCTTGAAACTTTACTTTCTGATCGCAGAATCGAGTTGGAACTGAATGAGGACGCGATTGAGTGGCTGGCAGAGCGCGGCTATGATCCAGCTTATGGAGCGCGACCGCTAAAGCGGGTAATTCAGTCTGAGCTACAGGATCATCTGGCGGAAGAAATTTTGTCTGGCACTATTCATGACGGCATGAAAGTTGTTGTCAGTGCGGCAGAAAACGAACTTGTTTTTGTGTCAGAAAATGTGGATGTCAATGAGACTGAGCCGGGCAAAAGCCAGGAAATGGACACGCCCGATCAAAACGAAGTGGCAGCTTAAGCAACCACCACCCGATTTGCCCTAATTCAGAGCCAGTCGGGTGGGGTCTTTATCTTCACGCTTTTTCAACAGTTCATCAATGCGTACGCGCTCGGCCTCAAATGAAAGTAATTCTTCACCTTTGAGAATTTTACCCTTTGGCAGACGGATGCGCATGGAATTCACTTTGTTGCCGTTGACGCTGACTTCGTAATGCAGGTGATTGCCGGTTGAGTTACCTGTAGTGCCGACGTAACCGATAATCTGACCCTGGCGTACTCTTGTGCCTGGTACAATGCCTTTGGCAAATGCTGCCTGGTGGGAATAGGAAGATACATATCCGTTGGCATGTTTGATTACTGTTTGTTTGCCGCGTCCGCCGGCCCACCCGGCTTTTTCTATAATGCCGTTGCCTGCTGCCAGGATTGGTGTGCCGCGCGGGGCTGCCCAATCGACGCCCCAATGCATTTTTCTAACGCGTGAAATCGGATGGATGCGCCAGCCATAGGCTGAACTGAAGCGTGCGTTGGGAACGGGTTTGCGTAACAGGAATTTCTTGGCGCTTTTGCCGGTTGGGTCATAATAATCTACGCGGTTTGTTTCAGAATCCCGAAACCGGTAATATTCCCTGTTGACGTTATTTAGCTTGATAGAAGTATAGAGAATTTCTGATTCAGCGCTGGGCGTGGTTTTGCCATCCTCAAGGGAAACAAAAGCCGTGATTTCATCAAAAGGCGTCACCTTGCTCCTGAAATCAACATCAAAAGCAAAAATTCGCACCAGCGTGTTTACCAGATCAGAAGTCAAACCTTCTGATAGTGCGGCCTGGTTTATGCCATCATAAGTGCTGGGCAGCTTGGCACGCAAAACAGTGGGTTGAACATCGGTGCTCAATGCAAGAGCAGGAGGGCGCGCAGGCTCCTTTGAATAAACAAACTGGTTTGTATCAGAACGCGCCACACTAACGAGGTGGCTGATACCGCGATAAACACTTATTCTGGAAATAGAAATACTGCCGGGTGATATTTTATAGGCGAGCCTTAGCTTATCGCCAGGCATCAGTTCCTGATTGCCAAGATCGGCTGACAGCACCTTTTCGATTATTCCAGCTTCGGCTTCATCCATTCCTTCTGCGGATAAGATGGTAGCGAGGCCTGATTGCGCGCGCACCTTTACAATGCGATCTTCATATCGAACTCCGGAATATTCTTCAGGAATTATTTTATTGACCACCGTTACATTTTCATCGGTAATGACCACGCCTGGCGTTGTGAAATTCTCGATTTCATTGTCTGAAAACCGAACGGGATCAAAATTGGACAGGGAAGCGATTGAAGTTGCGTTTCCTGACAGGCCGGGGCCTGCTCGACGAACAAGTTCCTCAACCTCCGCTGTACGCTGACGGGAGGCGAAAGCAATTTTCGGGTTTTCATAAGGAAAAGGTGAAATTTTGATAGATACTTCACTTTCCACGTCGGCGCCGTAGATGGAGTCGCTTGATTTGGAAACAGGCTGAGGGTTTCCTGATTCTGAAAAGACCACCAGTGGATCAAATTTTGGATAGGTAAAGTTCTGTTTTGGCGCAATCGCCAAAGGTGCTTTGACAATCAAAAACGGCCTAACTTTCACCACTTCGCGATCGTTTTCCCGATTTACCGTGGATACCATCATCACATTTGATTCCGGCTCAGTGTACTGGTTATCCAAACCGATGCGGTTTCCCTTGGCTGCGGTGGGTGTATTGTTAGCATCTGAACTGAAATTGGCTTTTGAAATGAAGCTATTTGCCGGGGCTGCCAATTGTTGGCGTCCATCAAGTGCGGCCATCAAAGCGCCGCCCATTAATAGAATGGAGGTCATTCCCGTCAGGACAGATCCAAATAGCCAACGTACACTAACCTGGCGTCGATCCGGTGTGCTGGCACGTTTTGCCTGACAAATGGGCTCTAAATTGCCTAAGAAGCCAGATTGGGAATGGTTATCGGTGTTGTTCATGTTGAATTTTGCACTATCATTTTTGTTGTCGAATTAGAATTGGCACCATAAGAATTCTGATTTGGTTTGCCAGAATTTGCTATTTGTTGTATATATTAATTCGCCTAGACGCAAACCATGACGAAACTCGGGCAATCCAGTCGATAACAGGTACTTTTTTGCATTGCAGAAAAGATATAAAAAAAATCGACTAAATTGAAATTCCTTGTTGACTTATAGTATGTTGAGGGACTATATACCCCAACAACGAGGGCGGTGCGCCGCTGGCGACAATATCGTTCGCCATATTGATGCAAGTCCTTGTTGAATTCATAAAGTTTAACGCTACTGCGTAAAACTGGTGGCAACTGGGCTTTGAGCCTTTTGACTGAAATTCAGTTTGCTACACGATTTGGTTTTGGCAATTTGCCATTTGTTTAATCGGTTCTTTGACAATTGAATATGAAGAAAGAGAAACGTGGAAGGCGGAGTCCTGCGGATCGCTAAAACAATTTATTGGTTTAGTGGTCGTTACGAGACTTCGGCAAACACGTTTCGAGAATGTTACTAACAAACATGGAATGAATTTTGGCTTCGGCTGAGGTTCAGGAAGTGGTGTGTTTATATATGTTCTCGTCAATTTTGTTTTAAACAAAATATGCGTGACCAAACTGATTCATTACGAATTGGTTTAATAAAGCCGGTTCAAAATCTCATTTCAAACTTGAGAGTTTGATCCTGGCTCAGAACGAACGCTGGCGGCAGGCCTAACACATGCAAGTCGAACGCCCTCTTTTAGAGGGAGTGGCAGACGGGTGAGTAACGCGTGGGAACCTACCCAGAGGTATGGGACAACACAGAGAAATTTGTGCTAATACCGTATACGCCCTTCGGGGGAAAGATTTATCGCCTTTGGATGGGCCCGCGTTTGATTAGCTAGTTGGTGAGGTAATGGCTCACCAAGGCGACGATCAATAGCTGGTCTGAGAGGATGATCAGCCACACTGGAACTGAGACACGGTCCAGACTCCTACGGGAGGCAGCAGTGGGGAATATT
>JAKISV010000077.1 GCA_021648425.1 Rhizobiaceae bacterium | reverse complement strand
AGCGGGGCGGCATATTGTTTGTAATGCTTTGGCTGTTTTGTTGGCGGTAAAATTAGCAGGGGAAGATATTCACAAAGCCGCAAAGGCGTTGGCCACACAAGAGGCTATTATAGGTCGGGGGAAGCGGGAATATTTGGATATAGGAGAGCGTAAAAACCCTGTTACCCTTATTGATGAGAGTTATAATGCCAACCCGGCCTCGATGGCGGCGGCATTAAATGTTCTTGCAATGCATTCGCCCACCGGCAAGGGCCGCCGTGTGGCGGTCCTGGGGGATATGCTGGAGCTTGGCAAATCATCAAACAAGTTGCACAAGGAACTTGCAGAATCGATTCGCGCTGCAAAAATTGATCGCGTCTGGCTGGCTGGCAAGGAAATTTTGCCTTTGGCTGATGATCTGTCCAAGAAAGAGTTTGCCGGCTATTTCGAAAATGCCAAGGCAATGGAAGAGGCTTTAGTTAACGATCTGTTGCCAGGGGATGTGGTAATGTTCAAGGCATCGCTGGGGATAAAATTCGGGCCTCTGGTTGAGGCGGTAAAGAAACAATTGGCTGGAAATTAATCCAGTTGCCAGCTTGGCTGTAATGGCTATAGCCGGTAGATTTGAGGGATATTTATGCTTTACTATTTGGGAACGGAATTGTCTTCGGATGTTTCGGCGTTAAATATATTTCGCTACATTACATTTAGAACTGTGGCGGCTCTGGTAACATCTGCTGTTATTGTTTTCCTGTTTGGACCGATGATTATCAGATCGCTCCGTTTACGCCAGGGGCGCGGCCAACCCATTCGCGCCGATGGTCCTGAATCGCATTTCAAAAAAGCTGGCACTCCCACCATGGGCGGGTTGATGATCTTAAGCGGCGTGATTGTTTCAACGCTGCTGTGGGCCAATCTTTCCAGTGTTTATGTCTGGGTTGTGTTGATGGTTACGCTGGGTTTTGGGGCAATCGGGTTTTATGACGATTATTTGAAAGTTACTTCCGAAACCCACAAGGGTTTCAGCGGGCGCAGGCGACTGGTGCTGGAATTTATCATTGCCGGACTTGCTGTCTACGTTATCATGATCAACGGGGATGCGCCCTTTTCTTCTTCGTTGACTTTTCCACTGTTCAAAGACTGGATTATTGATCTGGGCCTGTTTTTTGTAGTGTTTGGCGCATTTGTGATTGTCGGGGCGGGGAATGCCGTCAATTTGACGGATGGTCTGGATGGGTTGGCAATTGTGCCGGTGATGATTGCAGCTGCATCATTCGGGCTGATTGCCTATCTGGCTGGTAACGCGATTTTTTCCGATTATCTGCAAATTCATTTTGTCCAGGGAACTGGTGAACTTGCAGTTATTTGCGGGGCGGTGATTGGTGCGGGACTTGGTTTTTTATGGTTCAATGCACCACCTGCGGCGATTTTCATGGGAGATACGGGTTCACTGGCTTTGGGTGGCATGATCGGCACCACGGCAGTTGCTGCAAAACACGAAATTGTGCTGGCAATCATTGGCGGGTTGTTCGTGATGGAGGCAATGTCGGTAATTATACAGGTTGCCTCTTTTAAACTGACCGGCAAACGGGTGTTTAAAATGGCACCTATTCACCATCATTTTGAGAAACTTGGCTGGACTGAAAGCCAGGTGGTTATTCGTTTTTGGATTATTTCGGTCATGCTGGCACTGATCGGGCTGGCGACTTTGAAATTGCGTTAAACAAGAAGGGCGCACATTGATACCGGTAACGACATTTGCTGACCAGAATGTTGCCCTGTTTGGTCTGGGTGGTTCAGGCATGATTGCGGCCCGCGCGCTGATGCGTGGCGGGGCGCGGGTTAGCGCCTATGATGACAATGTCGACAGTGTGGAAAAAGCAAAATCGGGTGGAATTAATACATGCGATTTGCGCCAATGCGACTTTGACAAGTTTGACCAGCTGGTACTGGCTCCCGGCGTGCCGCTAACGCATCCAAATCCCCACTGGAGTGTGGAACTGGCAGAAGCGGCGAACGTTCCCGTTATCGGAGATATAGAACTATTCTGTGCGCAGCGACGCGAGATTGCACCACAATCCACACTGATAGCAATTACCGGAACTAATGGTAAATCGAGCACCACAGCTCTGATATCCCATGTGCTGCAAAGCGCGGGGCGCAAAGTGGAAATGGGAGGTAATATCGGCCGGGCTGTTCTTGATTTTGATGAATTGTCCAATGACACGATTTATGTGGTTGAGGTTTCATCCTATCAGGTTGATCTGGCGCCGGGAATTGATGCGGATATCGGTATATTACTCAATGTGTCGCCCGATCATCTTGACCGCCATGGCAGTATGGAAAATTATGCAGCCATTAAAGAACGACTGGTGCAAAAATCGGCCTCTGCGATTTTGGGCGTTGATGATGAATGGTGTCGCGCAATTGCAAAACGGCTTGATGAGGCATCAATTCCTTTGACCCGGGTCAGTGTGCGTGAGCAACTTGAGCAGGGTGTTTACACCGGTGAGGGGGCAATTTATTACGCTCAAAACGGCCCTGGCGAAAAGGTGGCGGATTTAACCGGTATTGGACCACTACGTGGTTTTCATAATGCACAAAATGCATGCGTTGCCTGGCGCGCGTGTAGAAGCGCAGGTTTAAGCAACGAAGAAATTCAGGCAGGCTTTGAAAACTACCCCGGGCTTGAAGACCGGATGGAAGAATTGGGAAATGTCGGAAATATTCTGATTGTTAACGATTCCAAAGGTACAAATGCGGATGCAACCAATATGGCGCTTGGCAGTTATGAGCGCATTTACTGGATTGCGGGCGGCCTGGCAAAAGAAGGTGGAATTGAATCTTTACGACCACATTTTTCGAAGGTGGCAAAAGCCTATCTGATTGGCGAGGCGGCACCTGTATTTGCCGGGACACTGGGAGCGGATGTGGAGTTTGAAATATCGGGCACGCTTGAAAAGGCGCTTTGCCATGCAGTCGCGGATGCAAAAAAGGACAATGGTAGTGAGCGGGTGATATTGATGTCACCAGCCTGCGCCAGTTTTGATCAGTTTCCAAGTTATGCCGTTCGTGGGGAGCGGTTTCGGCAACTGGTTCAGCAGATAGACGGATTTAGTTCGAGGACAAAAACATGATTAGTCGTGCAGATAACAGCATTGTTGCCGAATGGTGGCGTACAATTGACAAGTTGATGCTGGGGGCCGTTTTATTTTTGATGCTGATTGGAATGATGCTTTCATTCGCAGCCAGTCCATCAGTTGCTGAGCGCATTGATCTTGACAGCCTGCATTTTATCAAGCGCCATGCGCTGTTTTTGATTCCGGCGGTCATCGTGCTTATTGGCGCGTCGTTTCTCAGTCCTGCACAGGTTCGCCGTATCGGCCTTGCCTTGTTTGCCCTGTCAGTTGTATTGCTGCTTGCTACTTTGTTCATCGGGATTGAGGCAAAAGGCTCACGGCGCTGGTTGTTGATTGCCGGTTTTAGTCTGCAGCCCTCTGAATTGATCAAGCCTGCATTTGTGATTGTTACTGCCTGGCTGTTTTCGGAGAACGCACGGCGACCGGATATTCCAGGCAATCTGTTTTCGATAATTCTTGTTGGTATCGTTTGTGCGCTTTTGATTGCTCAGCCAGATTTTGGGCAAACAATGCTGGTGGCGATTGTCTGGGGGGCGATGTTCTTTTTGGCGGGAATGTCGTGGGTCTGGATTATCCTGCTTGGTCTGATCGGTGTTGGTGGAATTGTTGCGGCCTATATGTTCTTTCCCCATGTGGCGAGCAGGCTGGATAAATTCATCACCGGTGAGGGCGATAATTATCAGGTGGAAACGGGGCTGCAGGCAATTGTTCATGGCAGTTGGACAGGGCAGGGACCAGGTGAAGGGACTGTAAAACGCATCATTCCTGATGCCCATACAGATTTCCCATTTGCAGTTGCTGCGGAAGAATTTGGCATATTGCTGGCAATCCTGCTGGTGGGAGTGTTTGCATTTATTGTATTGCGCGGACTGTCACATGCTTTGCGGGAGCGTGATGCATATGTGCGTTTGGCGACTGCCGGATTGATTACGCTGTTTGCTATTCAATCAATGATCCATCTTGCAGTTAACCTGAATCTGATGCCTGCCAAAGGCATGACGCTGCCATTTATATCTTATGGCGGTTCATCGTTGGTTGCATCTGCACTGGCCATGGGGTTCATTTTGGCGCTTACCCGGCAAAGGCCGGAGATGCGGCGAAGACGCCCGGCGGTGTTTCGTGCCGGTAATGATGCTTCTGTGCAAAGTGGATAAATCCATTGCCTGACAACAAGGTTATTCTGATTTGCGCTGGTGGAACAGGCGGGCATTTATTTCCTGCCCAGGCACTGTCGCGAGAACTGGGCGCGCGCGGCTGGACCATTCACCTGGCAACAGATGACCGCGCAAGCCGTTATTCTTCTGATTTTCCGGCGGTTGAAACCCATATTGTCAAATCGGCAACCATTGGAGGACGAAACCCGTTTAAAATGATCAAGGCGGCCTTTACGCTGGGTGCGGGATATCGCCAGAGCAGGGCATTGGTGGAAAAGTTGAAACCGGCAGCGGCGATCGGCTTTGGTGGTTATCCCACCGTGCCACCGATTATTGCTGCATCTGCCGGTGGTGCCCTGATCCTGCTGCATGAACAAAATGCGGTGATGGGGCGGGCAAACAGATTGCTGGCCAAAAAGGCCCGGGCAATTGCTATGGGGTTTGGCACTGGCAAGGGTGAGCAGGATTCCAAAGTGGTGATTTTGGGCAATCCGGTGCGCGAAGAAGTGCTGGAGGCAGCAAAGAGTGCCTATAAGATACGAAAGCCGAAGGATCAGTTTAATGTGCTGATATTCGGGGGAAGCCAGGGTGCGCGGTATTTTAGTGAAGTGATGCCTGAAGCATTAAAACTGCTGGATAATACTCTGGTCAAGCAATTGAATATTGTTCAACAGGCGCGAGAAGAAGACGAGCAGGCTTTAAAAGCGGCCTTTAATTCGATAGGTGTCAAATCCGAGGTGTCTCAGTTCTTTTCACCAATGGCGCAACGTATTGCGAATGCGCATCTGGTAATCGGGCGGGGCGGGGCTTCAACCATCAGCGAATGTGCTGTCATCGGCAGGCCCTCAATATTGGTGCCTTATCCGTTGGCGCTGGATCATGATCAGGCGATGAATGCCGCAGAACTTGAAAAGGCGGGAGGTTGCAAAGTGATAAAGCAGATCGAATTAACACCGCAACGACTGGCTGATGAATTAAAGTCAGCAATTGAAAAGCCGCAGGAGTTGTTGCAAATGGCAACCAACGCCAAAAAAACCGGCAAGCCTGATGCTTCAAAAGATTTTGCCCGGCTGGTTGAACATGTTATTGCCGGAAATGCGGTAGAAGAATTCTGATTAAAGGAAAACATCCATGAAAATGCCAGATACAATCGGACTGGTTCATTTTGTCGGTATCGGCGGTATTGGCATGAGTGGTATTGCCGAAGTTCTGCACAGTCTTGGTTATGAAGTGCAGGGTTCTGATATGGCTGAGAGCGCCAATGTGGAACGTCTTCGAGCCAAGGGCATAACCGTTTCAATTGGCCACCGGGCGGAAAACCTGGGGGATGCGGAAGTTGTTGTCGCTTCCAGTGCGATCAAGGCGGATAATCCCGAGCGCATTGCAGCACGCGAGCGCAATCTGCCGGTAGTCAGACGGGCAGAAATGCTGGCGGAGCTGATGCGGTTTAAAAAATCGATAGCTATTGGCGGTACTCACGGCAAAACAACGACGACTTCGATGGTTGGCACTTTGTTGGATGCTGGAGGGCTTGATCCAACGGTAATCAATGGCGGCATCATCAATGCCTATGGCACCAATGCGCGCATGGGTGATGGTGAGTGGATGGTGGTGGAAGCAGATGAGTCTGATGGGACTTTTTTGAAGTTACCAGCTGATGTTGCCGTTGTTACCAATATCGATCCCGAGCATCTGGACCATTATGGAACATTTGATGCGGTGCGTGATGCATTCAGGCAGTTTGTTGAGAATGTACCGTTTTACGGATTTGGTGTTATGTGTCTGGACCACCATGAAGTGCAGGTGCTGGTGTCTAGTATCACAGATCGCCGGGTGGTGACCTATGGTGAAAACATACAATCCGATGTGCGCTTTGAATATCTGCGTAATGAAGGGTTGAACTCATACTTCAATCTGTTTGCGCGCGACAGAAAGAGTGGCGACATCAGTGAAATGAAAGAGCTGGTTTTGCCAATGCCCGGAATTCATAATATCTCCAATGCCACCGCTGCAATTGCTATTGCGCTGGAATTGGGAGTGGATGAAGCGGGCATTCGCAAAGGTCTGGCGCAATTTACCGGGGTGAAACGCCGTTTTACACAAACCGGAATTTGGAATGGTGTGACGATCATTGATGACTATGCACACCATCCTGTTGAAATTGCAGCGGTATTGAAAGCGGCGCGTGTTGCAGCGGGAAAAGGCCGGGTTATTGCGGTCAAACAACCCCACAGGTTTACCCGGCTGCGTGATTTGTTTGGCGAATTTAACGCTTGCTTCAACGATGCGGATATTGTGCTGGTGGCACCGGTTTATCGTGCCGGAGAGGAGCCGCTTGAAGGGTTTGATGAAGTGTCGCTGGTAGCGGGATTGAAATCTGGCGGCCACCGCGATGCGCGGGTGATCGATGGTCAGGAAGGTCTGGCACAACTGATTGCAGATATCGCGAAACCTGATGATTTCGTGATTTTTCTAGGGGCTGGCAATGTATCGCAGTGGGCTAATGCCCTGCCGGGGGAACTGGCCGCATTGAGTGGTGAATAGTGGTGAGTGGTAAAATATTACTCGACAGTCTGGCCGTCAATTTGGGTGCTATTCGCGGGAGACTAATGCCGGATGCGAGTATGGCAAAGGTTACCTGGTTTCAGGTCGGCGGTCCGGCAGACATATTGTTTCAGCCCGCTGATGAAGAAGACCTGGCGCAGTTTTTACAACAATTGCCTCAAGAAATTCCGGTAATGGTGGTGGGTGTCGGTTCCAATCTTCTAGTGCGTGAGGGGGGTATTGAAGGAGTGGTGATACGCCTGTCCGCGCGCGGGTTCGGGCAGGTGGAGGTTGAAGGCGATAATCGTTTTCGGGTCGGCGCAGCAGTGCCAGACAAAAAACTGGCAGCAGCAGCATTGGATGCGGGGATTGGCGGCTTTGAATTTTATCATGGCATCCCCGGCGGTGTTGGCGGTGCATTGCGCATGAATGCGGGTGCCAATGGTGTGGAGACGACCAACCGGGTGGTGGAAGTAACGGCGTTTGATCGGGCCGGAAATAGACATCTGCTCTCTCACAAACAAATGGGTTACACCTATCGCCACAGCCAGGCGGCAGCAGATCTGATTTTTACCAGCGCGGTATTTACCGGTGAGCGCGCTGACAGGATAGCCATTCAAAAGGCGATGGAAGAAGTTCAAATCCATCGCGAGAGTGTTCAGCCGATCCGTGAAAAAACCGGCGGTTCAACTTTTAAAAACCCACCGGGCCACAGCGCATGGAAGCTGATTGATGAAGCGGGTATGCGCGGGTTTATGGTGGGTAAAGCGCAGATGAGTGAGATGCACTGCAATTTCATGATCAATACCGGTGGTGCCAGCGCCACTGATTTGGAGACGCTTGGCGAGAAAGTGCGTGAGCGGGTACTGGAAAATAGCGGGATTGGGCTGGAATGGGAGATCAAGCGCATCGGACGCAAAGCCTGACAGGCGCAACCCAAACCAGCCGTATTTTTCAACAGGCCTAATTTCCAGAGGCGGCACCCGTTGCAACATCGCTGAATTTGCCAAGGGCACCGGTGATTTTTTTCAACACTTCGTCTTTGCCTTCAATTGCGTGACGGATTTTCAGGGCGGCGGGAGCGTTATAGGCGAGCCATACTTTGCCGTCCTTGTCTTTCCAGGCGAGGGCTTTTTGAGGCAGATCGATGCCGATCATTGGATTTGCCTGCATCAATGGTGTGCCAAGTTTGGGGTTGCCGAATATCAACCCCTGATTGTCGGCCAGTTCCAAACCTGCCTTTTTGGCACCCGCAGCGTGATCGACGCGTTTGAAAATGGTGAGGCCATTTGAAGTTAATACCTTCTCCAGCCGGTCAATTGTTTCAGAAACAGAGAACTTGCTCTCTTTAATGACAAAATTTTCCGTTGCTCCTGCGGGAAAAACAGCCCAGATCAGGAGGGTGACTACTATTGTAAGTGTGCTTGAAAGTTTGTGCATTTTGGTGCTCCCTGGAAATCAATTGCATTTGGTTTTTGTCTACCGGTCAAATGGATCAGTATGGTTGAAGAGGATGCCAGTCCAATAACAACCCGGTGGCCCAGGGTAATAACTCTGTGATTTTGTTGTGAAGAAGGCAGGCAGCAAAAGGGTGTATGAGAATTCAGGTATTGAATTGGAATGAGAGATCAAGCGGGTGGGGAGGTTTTAGGATTTCCAATAAATTTATTTGTGGTTTTTTTAGTAAACTGTCACCGTAATTAATATTAACTTCCTTTGGTATAAATCATTCCATTAAGAAAAACTGAAACTTGTTCGGCGATAATCCCCGTTGGGAGAAGCTGAAATGAGTAATGTGATTTTTCTGAAAGCCGGTCAAAAGCGACTAATAAAGAGACGTGTGAAGCGCAACAGCAAACGCCGAAAAAAGGTGACGGGCCTGTTGCGCAAGGCGCCTGGAATTATTTTAGTTCTGCTGATTGCAGCTTTTTTCCAACTGGACCAAAGCAGTACGCTGCGCTCCCTGTTTAGCTTCAAGTCAGCTGATGCGATAAAATCGAGTTCAAAAAGAACCCTTGTCGGTAAGGCAAGTGTGGTTGATGGGGATACGATCCGGATCAACGGCCAGAAGGTCCGGTTGCACGGCATTGATGCACCGGAAACCAGTCAGCGATGTATATCAACCACTGGTGTCCGCATTCGCTGCGGTGTGCAGTCGGCACGATATCTCAAACGTATTTTGCGCAATAATGCTGAAGTCACCTGCAAATTTGTTGATCGCGATCGTCATGGCCGGTTTGTCGGCGACTGCTATCGCGGTGATGGCAAAAGTCTCTCGGCCGCCATGGTCCGTGCCGGTCATGCGCTGGACTGGCCAAAATACAGCCGTCGGGCCTATTCAACCCAACAAAACCGGGCGCGGGTTGAAAAACGTGGCCTTTGGGCCAGCCGGTTTGAAAAGCCGTGGGATTACCGTTCAAGACAGTCGCTGTCACCGTAATCTCTGATAATTAAATCCGAGTAATTTATACCAAATCCGGCGGCCCATATTCCAGTAATATCGGCACTATCAATTCTTCCTCATCAACCAGATGCTGATTTAGGAATTTTTCGAATTTGATTTGAGTATTAAGAACTGCATCTGCTGCTGCGCGCGGGTCTTTATCTGATTTAAGTACGGATAATAGATGGTTGGTTTCGCCAGCCAGCAGATCAATTTGTTTGTCGAGAACATGGTGGTCGGCGTCAAGGATTTCAAATCCGTGTTTTAAATCAGAATCCATAGGGATCAGCAACGGAAAGAATTGCTGATCTTCAATTGTATGATGGGCATGCAGTTGTTGCAGGAAGAAACCCGTCAAGTGCCTGATATTTGATTTTGCTTCCTGCTGGTCTTGAGGTTCAATGATGTTTTTTGAACTTTGCTGCATACGGCCAATCAATTCACGAAACATAATATGGCGAGACAGCCAGAACCGCGTCAATTCACCAAAGTTTTTGTGAGAGTGCCAGTTTATTCGCGGGAATTTATCAAGCAGTTTGCGCAGATGCTGCGGCAGATTTTTGCGGGTTTCCAAATCAACTTGAGTCATTCCTGCAACATCAGTCAATTTACATTCCCTAAGGTAAACAAATTTATGATTTCCTCTTGCCACATGCGCGCGAGTCTGATTCGATTCGCACGAGCAGATAAAGGGGTAAAAAGTCTTGAAGCATGTTGCGGTATTGATGGGTGGTTGGTCAAGCGAAAGGGAAGTTTCGCTGTCCTCAGGCGAAGCCTGCGCTACCGGTATTGAAGATGCCGGCTATAAGGTAACGCGTGTTGATGTTGGCAGAGATGTCAGTGCTGTATTGAGCGAGTTGAAGCCTGATGTGGCGTTCAATGCGCTGCATGGGCCTTATGGTGAAGATGGGACTATCCAGGGGATATTGGAATATCTGGAAATTCCCTACACGCATTCAGGCGTTTTGGCTTCTTCGCTGGCTATGGATAAGGAGTTGTCCAAGCGCATTGCCAAAACTGCTGGTATTCCGGTGGCAAACTCTTTGGTGATGAACCGGCGCGATGCGGCTGAGAAACATGTGATGACGCCGCCTTATGTGATTAAGCCGGTGGCGGAAGGTTCTTCATTTGGCCTTCTGATTGTTCGTGAGGACATGTCGAACCCGCCACAGGAATTATTTTCAGATGAGTGGCCTTATGGCGAACGAATCATGGTGGAAAAATATGTTGCTGGCCGAGAATTGACATGCACAATTATGGGCGATGTGGCTTTGGGAGTGACGGAAATCGTCACTGAAGAGGGCGGATGGTACGATTTTGATGCAAAATATGCAAAAGGTGGGTCAAAACACGAGTGTCCTGCAAAAATTAAACGAAATATTTACCAAAAGATACAGACACTGTCATTGAAGGCTCATCAGGTGATGGGCTGCCGTGGGGTTTCTCGTTCAGACTTCCGTCTGGATGATGGCCTTATGGGGACAGGTGAACTGGCCTGGTTGGAAATTAATACCCAGCCCGGCATGACGCCAACCTCACTGGTGCCGGAACTGGCTGCCCATGCAGGGCATTCGTTTGAGGAACTGATGAGATGGATGGTGGAGGACGCGAGTTGTTGTCGATAGGCTTATTTGCCCGGCATGGTGATACAAAAGACGATGCTCAGGCTGTCAACGCTACTGGCGAGGCAGGCAGTGGGCGGCGTGTATTGCCGCGTTTTCTCCGAAAACCAGCCCGACTGTTCAATCGGTTTCTGGCCGGCAATGTAATGATTACGCGGCGAGGCTGGATAGTGATGGCCGTAGGTGCTGTTCTTATTGCTTCGGGCGGGGTATTTGCCAATTCAAAACAGGGAAATACGATCGTTGCCGAGGTTTCTGCAAATCTGGGATTCACCATCAACAATGTTGTTGTGGAAGGTCTGAAGGAATTGCCGCAGGATGATGTTCTGGCACGGCTGACTTTAGGCAAAAATAAATCACTGTTTACTTTTGATGTGAATAAAGCGCGTGAAGATATCGGGCAACTCGCCTGGGTTCGTGATGTTGTTGTAGCCAAATCTTATCCTGATCGTTTAATCATCAGAATTGATGAACGCAAACCATTTGCCATCTGGCAAAATACAAATGAGTTATCGCTGGTTGAGCGCGATGGTGAATTGATTGACCGATTTGACCAACGGTTTTCTGCGTTACCACTGTTGGTGGGTGAAGGTGCCAATATCGCTGGCGCGGAGATTATATTTCAGTTGAGTAGAATTCCTGTTTTGAAAAAACAGGTAAAGGCCTATATGCGCATTGCTGAGCGACGATGGGATCTGCGTCTGAAAAACGGAATAACCGTGCGTCTGCCCGATGGGAATATTCCTGAGGCGCTGTTGGAATTGGCGCGGCTGGATAAAGTCTATGGATTGTTGACGCGTGATATTGAAGTTGTGGACCTTCGTTTGAAAGATCGCTTTGTTGTATCATTGAGTGAAGAAGCGGTTCAGCGACGCAGTGCCATTTCCGGTAAGCCGCAAGGCGACCACAAGGAGAAGAAGATATGAGCCTTCTCCAGCAAAACGGTTTTTTGCCCACTATGCGGCCATTGTCGACCAAGCGTTCGACGCTGGTTAGTATTCTGGATGTTGGAACGTCCAAGGTCTGCTGTGTAATTGCGAAACTGCGGCCGCGTGAGGAAGGTTTTGCCTTGCTTGGGCGCACTCACAATATTGAGGTTCTGGGTATCGGGCTGCAAAAAGCCCGGGGAATCAAAGCGGGCGTTATTATTGATCTTGATGCGGCGGAACATTCAATTCGTCTGGCAGTTGATGCAGCTGAGCGTATGGCCGGGGTTACGGTTGAATCGCTTGTGGTGAATATCTCTTCGGGTCGTTTGGTGAGTGAAGCGT
>JAKISV010000076.1 GCA_021648425.1 Rhizobiaceae bacterium | reverse complement strand
TGCCGAAGGCGGAGGTTTTGTGGCCGTAGTCGATGAACAATGCTGCGCCGCTATTTGTTTTGATGTGGTCAGCAACATTGGCGGTGATGGCTTCGCGGGGTGGGGCGGTTTCGAAGATTGTGCCTTCGGGTTGGGTTTCGTGGCCCGGTGGCAACCGTTGCAGGTCGATGCCGGTGGGGCTCAGGACGAAGGACAACTCATTATTCTCATCGATGCCAATGCAATGTTCCAGCCAACTTCCTTTTGTTTTGACAAACTGGCGAAAGGGGAGGGCGTCGAGAAATTCGTTGGCGATGAAGATGGTGGGGAGTGGGTTTAGCTGGTCGATTGTGGTGAGCCACTCGATATTGTCGGCATCGGCTGCCAGCGTTGTTTTTTGTTCTTTGGTGAGGCTGGGGCTGGTCTCAACGAGTTTGATTTTTATGGCTTTGGAAAATTGCGGGTTTGATTTTGCGGCGCGCAGGAAATCGTGCATCAGGGTGCCGCGACCGGGGCCAAGTTCGGCGATCTGCACCGGGTTGGGGCTGCCGATATTCTGCCAGGTCTGCATGCACCACACGGCGATCAGCTCACCAAACATCTGGCTGATTTCCGGGGCGGTGATGAAGTCGCCTTTTTTACCAACCGGGTTGGTGGAGGCATAATAGCCGTGCTCGGGGTCGGCGTGGCACAGGTGCATATATTCAGCGATGGTGAGCGGGCCGGTGGCAGCAATAATTTGTTTTATTTTCTGCTTGAGTAGATTTGTCATGCACGCTTTTGAGAAGTGGCGATTGCCCAGATGCCTACCAGCGCCATGGGCAGCGACAGCACCATGCCCATGGTGAGCCAACTACCGAAAAGATAGCCAATCTGCGCATCGGGCAGGCGTACGAATTCGATCATGATGCGACTAATGGCATACCACAGCACGAAGGCACCGGCGACAAAACCCGGTTGCGGCAGTTTTTTGAAATTGTGGGTAAGCACGCGCAGAATGAAAAACATGATGAGGCCCTCAAGGGCGGCTTCATAAAGCTGGCTTGGGTGGCGCGGTTCAGGGCCGCCGCCGGGGAAAACAAATGCCCAGGGCAGGTCGGTTGGTTTGCCATAAAGTTCCGCATTGATAAAGTTAGTAATGCGTACGGTCATAATGCCGATGGGGACAGAAGCGGCAATGACATCAAACAGGCTGAATGGAGAAAAGCCGCGCCTGCGTGCAAATATCAGCATGGCAATAAACACGCCAAGCAGGCCGCCATGGAAACTCATGCCGCCGCTCCACACGGCAAAAATGCTAAGCGGGTTTTGCATGAAGGTAGCAAAGTCGTAGAAAAACACGTAGCCCATTCGTCCGCCAACGATAATGCCAATTACAGCCCAGGTTAAAAAATCATCGAGGTCGTCGGCTTTGATCGGTGCTTGCTTGCCGCCCCATAGACGGGAGTCGGAAACCAGCTTGCGTGAATACCACCAGGCAAACAGGATGCCAACGACATAGCCAACGCCATACCAGTGAATATCCAAGGGGCCCAATCGAAGGGCAACGGGGTCAATATTGGGGAAAGCCAGTTGGGCTAGTTGTACGGTGCGGTCCATTTTAGGTCGTTTGCCTTTGAGAAAATCATTGAATCAGTTGCAGGTTGCGCCTAAATAACAGGTAAGTTTCGATGAAGCTACTTCGTTAATTCAACCAGGGACAAATTAAAGTGAATCAGGGACCCAGCCGTATATTTGATGAACTCGCCAAATTGATGACCGATGGGGCGGGTGTTGCTCAGGGTATTAAGCGCGAGGCGGAGACAGCTTTTCGTGCGCAGGCGGAAGGATTTCTGGCCAATATGGATTTGGTGAAACGCGAAGAATTTGACGTTGTGCGCGAGATGGCCTCACGGGCGCGGGAAGAAAATGAAGCGCTTCGCAAGGAACTTAATGCGATGAAAAAACGCCTGGCTGCGTTGCAAAAAGCCGGTAAGAAATAATAATGCCGCGCGCTGATGGGAAATCAGCGATTATTCACAAAAATATTTGCGAACTTATGCACAGGCTGGCCAGAGTGATTTTATGCTTTTGACAGAATCCTTTAGGCAAATGTGTGAATCTTCTGATTCAACCTCCATCCACAGATTCGATTGGCAAATTTGCGAATTGGGCTTTTTTCACGGGTTTGGCGCTATAGAGTGAATTCACACGTTGATTCGTGAGATACGCGGCGGACCTGAGAACTGGTTCGAGAAACCAAACCTTGTCCGACTGATAACCGGGCAGTGACGGGGTAATTTTATGGGGAATATAATGAGCCTGCACGAGGCTGAGTTTGAACGACAGATTAACCCGCTCGACATGGTTGAGCAGGTGGCATCGCTTAACGACTGGGCTTTCAGCAGGGATGGAGAAGACGAGATTTCCATCGCTGTGACTGGCATGTGGGCGATATATCATGTGTCGTTTTGCTGGATGGAAGATTTTGAAGCGCTGCATTTTTCCTGTGCATTTGATTTGAAAATGCCCGATGAACGCAATGGTGAAGCTACCAAACTGTTGTCCTTAATCAATGAACAATTACTGATTGGTCATTTTGATATCTGGTTGAAAGAAGGTTCGGTGATGTATCGCCAGGCGCTGCTGTTGAATGGCGGTGCGGAGCCGACCGGCAAGCAGTTGGAATGCCAGTTGTCCAGTGGGCTGGAAGCCTGCGAGCGTTATTATCAGGCATTTCAGCTTGTGGTATGGGCAGGTTATAGTGCAAAAGAAGCGCTGGAAAGTGCACTGTTTGAAACTCAGGGTAACGCCTGATTGAGCAAGTAAAATTGTTGGCAGATTTGAAATGGGCCTGAATGATATTTCAGTAATTCTTGTTGGTGCGGGCAACATGGGTGGCGCGCTGATTGGCGGTTGGCTGGCCAATGGTGTGCCGGTTTCGCAGATTACCATTGTTGATCCGGGTCCTGTTCAGGCTATGTCACAATTGATTGCTGAAAAAGGTATAAATCATCAATTCAACGCCGATGGTATTGCGTCTGCCGATGTGCTGGTTATTGCGGTGAAGCCGCAGGTGATGGGGGAAGTGCTGCACTCGGTGAGGCATCTGGCCAGCGAAAATACGGTGACGATATCTGTAGCTGCGGGCAAAACTGTATCCTTTATTTCAGAACATCTTGGGGTTGGTGCAATTGTGCGCGCGATGTCGAATACACCGGCGCTTATTCAACGCGGGATCTCTGTGGCTTGCGCCAATGACAAAGTCAGCGGCGATCAAAAACAACAAACGACCTTGCTGCTTGAAACGATTGGCAGTGTGGAATGGGTTGAGGATGAGGCGCTGATTGATGCGGTGACAGCCGTTTCAGGTTCAGGTCCCGCTTATGCGTTTTTGCTGGTGGAAGCTTTAGGCGATGCGGCAATTAGTGCCGGCTTACCTGAAAAGCTTGGTCGCAGGCTAGCCTTGGAAACGGTTGCGGGTGCGGGGGAATTGATGATGCGTTCAAAGCTCTCACCTTCCACCTTGCGTGAAAATGTAACTTCACCAGGGGGCACCACCAAGGCGGCATTATCTGTTCTGATGGGCGAGGGTGGTTTTGGGGAATTGATGAAAAAGGCGGTTGATGAGGCGGCGAAGCGTTCGCGCGAACTGTCACGCGATGATTGAACGGGAGAGCGGTATGGGGCAAGTTGACGAGGGCACAATTTCTATTGATGAATTCCTGAAAATTGATAGTCGCGTGGGAACAATTATTGAAGCTAAAGATTTTCCTGAAGCGCGTAAGCCTGCATATATTCTGCAGATTGATTTTGGTGATGAAATTGGCATCAAAAAAACCTCGGCGCAGATTACTGAACATTATCAACCTGAGGCGCTTGTCGGCCGACAGGTATTGGCAGTGGTAAATTTCCCTCCCCGACAGATTGGTCCGGTTCGCTCGCAGGTTTTAACCTTGGGGTTTAATGATAAAAATGGTGCGGTGGTTCTGGCCGGTGTTGATATCAATGTGCCCAATGGCGGGCGGCTGCATTAATTGGGTAGGGTGATGACCACCCTCAGACCGCCCATCGGACTGTCGTGAAGATTGATATCTCCGCCATGATTGTGGGCGATGTCGCGGGCGATGGAAAGGCCAAGACCAGTGCCGCCCTCGTCCTGGTTTCTCGCTTCATCGAGACGAACAAACGGTTTAAAAACGTCTTCGCGCCGGTTGAGTGGAATTCCTGGACCATCATCATCAATGACGATTGACAGGCGGTGATCACTGGACCTGACATTGATTGAAATATTTTCCGAGTGGCGAAAAGCGTTGGTGATGACATTGGCTACTAATCTTGAAAAGGCGCTGGGCCTGGCACGGATTGTAAATTCCGGATTGCAATCAAGTACGAAATTTTTGCCGCGCAGACCTGCTTCATTTTGATGGCGTGAAAGCGCTGCGCAGACGTCGACCGTGGCTATTTCTTCATCGCCCTCACCGCTGGCACCTTTGGCAAAATCCATATAGCCCTGCAACATTTTTTGCATTTCTTCTACATCGTTTTGCAGTTCACGGGTTTCTTCGGTTTCTTCACCAAGGGCCAGTTGCAGTTTGAAGCGTGTTAATATGGTGCGTAAATCATGGCTGACACCGTTCAACATGGCGGTGCGCTGCTCCATCTGGCGTTCGATTCGGTCACGCATTTGCAGGAATGCCTGGCTGGCCTGGCGCACTTCAGTTGCGCCGCGAAGGCGAAACCTTTCAGATGTATGGCGACCTTTACCAAAAAGTTCGGCAGCTTTGGCCAATTGCTGGATAGGGCGTATCTGATTGCGCAGAAACAGGATGGAAATAAAAATCAGCACAAGGGAGGTGGCTACCATCCATACCAGAAATATTTGAGAATTGGATGCGTAAGCCTGGTTGCGCCGGGCAAAAATTCGCAATACTTTATCTGGTTTATCCAGCCTTATACGGATTTCAAGCAGTTTAGAATCGCCCACAGTATCGATCCAGAAAGGCCGGGCAATCTGGCGGGTAATTTCATAACGCAGTACTTCATCCAGAATTGAGAAGAACGGTTTTGATGTGGCAGGCGGGAATGGATCAGGGGGTAGAACTGTCGCATTTAAATTCAGTTTTTCGCGAGCTATTCGCGAAATAGTTTCAAATTCCTCGTCCTGGGGATAGGTTTCTATCACGTCAATTATTGCTGATATGTCAGCAACAACTGCGCGTGACAGGCGTTCAGTCACCGCCTGCCAATGGCGTTCCATGAAAACGAAGGCAATCACTGACTGCAGCAAAACCATCGGTGCAATGATGGCAATCAGGGAGCGGGCATAAAGGCCCTTTGGCATTTTTTTGGACACCCAATGTGAAACCACACGCAAAGGGCCGCGACGCAGGGCATTCTTAAACCATGTTCTGGTTGTTTTGGGTTGAGTGGGGGAATCTTCAGTGACCACTATTGATTTGTCCTGTTTTTTATAAAATCACAGCCATGATATTCAACAGGCCTAGTCGACGCATAGTTTATAACCTATTCCGCGTACAGTTTGTAACCATTTTGGATCGGAAGGGTTGGTTTCAATTTTTCTGCGCAGGCGATTGATTTGCACATCAATTTTTCGCTCACCTGCATCCATTTCATTGCCAAGCAATTCATGGCGGGCGACTGTGTCGCCGGGCCTGCTGGCAAAGGCTACCATAATTTCCTGCTCGCGGTCGGTCAGGCGAATATTTTCACCGGATTTTTTCAACTGCCGTTTTTTGACTGAAAACTGATATGGCCCAAATTTCACCTGCTCGATAAGCGGTTGCTGGGGTTTGGCTGTTCGGCGCACAATATTGTTCACTCTAAGCAGCAATTCGCGTGGCTCAAAGGGCTTTGGCAGATAATCATCGGCGCCTGCCTCCAACCCCTCAACGCGCTTTTCTGTGTCAGCCAAGGCTGTCAGCATCAGGATTGGCACATCTCTTTTGCTGTCACGGATTGAACGGGTTAAATCCAACCCGGATTCGCCCGGCATCATCACATCGACAATGGCCAGATCAAATTCCAGTCCATCAAGCTTGTTGCGCGCATCACTGGCATTGGCAGCGAGGGAAACGCGAAACCCGTTTTCACTAAGATAACGCGAAAGCAGATCACGAATGCGGCGATCATCGTCAACCACCAGCAGATGGACTGCATCATCCTCAGGTACAATTGGTTTTTTAATCATTGTTCATTCCTGTCTTATCCTCCTGCGGCGAAGGCATCATGAAGTTTATCCGTTCCCGTTCCTTCGGGTCAATCATGGCGTCTAAAAATTGCGAGAGCTGGGCGTCATTCCTGATGCCGGATATTTTCAGGGCATGTTTGATACGGTCAGATTGCATCCGTGATAAGACGAGAACAAGGTCGCGCCCCGATTGTGTGGGAAACAGTAAACGTTGCCGGCGATCGGATGGACCGGTTTTTTGGACGACATACCCCTTTGACACCATTTGGCGCAGCACTCGGGCCAAACTTTGTTTGGTGATGCCAAGTATATCCAGCAGTTGGGCAACGGTCAGGCCCGGTTTGCGACAGACAAAAAACAAAACGCGATGATGCGCGCGCCCAAAGCCGATTTCCTTTAATTTACGGTCAGCTTCGCCGATAAAGTCACGGTACGCAAAAAACAGCAGTGTAATATTCTGTAACTGAGAAACATCGTCGGCGGAAATTGGCGCGGCATGAATTTCTTTGTCGGGGCGGGGTGTTTTTAATGATGAATTGGATTTCTTTTTCATCCATGTCACTTTACATATTCAGAGTAGTATTTCAGCGTTGACAAGATAGGCACATTATGTCAGCAATGCTGTCCTATTTGAATGACGAACTTGCTCGCCGGAATTAGGACTAACAAGTAGGACTGATTTTTACCAGCAATAGCGTTGCATTTGTTGTTAAACACTTTTGAGGAGAAGTAATCATGGCGGATGTTCCTTTTGATCAGATGGATGGTTTGATCTGGTATAATGGTGAATTTGTCGACTGGGCAGATGCCAAATTACATGTATTAACTCACGGCCTGCATTATGCCAGTTCGGTGTTTGAGGGTGAGCGCGCCTATGGAGGCAGGATTTTCAAACTTACAGAGCACACGCAACGTTTGTTCTATTCTGCGCAGGTTCTGGGATTTGAAATTCCATATACGGTGGAAGAAATTGATCAGGCCTGTATTGAATTGCTGGCGAAACAGAATCTGGTCGATGCCTATGTGAGGCCGGTTGCCTGGCGTGGCAGTGAGATGATGGGGGTATCGGCTCAATCCAACCGTATCAATGTGGCAATTGCCGCCTGGCAATGGCCCAGCTATTTTGACCCGGAAGAACGGCTGAAGGGTATTCGCCTGGATATGGCGGAATATCGCCGCCCGGACCCTAAAACTGCACCGAGTTTTGCCAAAGCGGCCGGGCTTTATATGATCTGTACGATTTCCAAACATGCGGCTGAAGCCAAGGGCTATGCGGATGCAATGATGCTGGATTGGCGCGGGCAGGTTGCTGAGGCAACGGGTGCTAACGTGTTTTTTGTTAAAGATGGCGTTATTCATACCCCGGTGCCTGATTGTTTTTTGGATGGCATTACCCGACAAAGTGTGATCACCCTTGCTAAAGCGCGTGGTTATGAGGTGGTAGAGCGTGTTATCATGCCTGAGGAAATGAGTGATTTCAGCGAATGTTTCCTGACAGGCACGGCTGCGGAAGTCACGCCGGTTTCTGAGGTTGGGCCCTATAAATTTACACCCGGCAAAATCAGCCGTGACCTGGTGGAAGATTATGAGCGGCTGGTCAATGCCCATGCAATTTCCAATGTAAAATCTGAATAAAACCACCGGTGGACAGTGCTTCCCTAACGTAAATTTTGCTGGAGTTTGTAATAAACCAGTGGCATATTGCTATTGTATATATTTGACCCTGGTCGAAATTATACTGTATTAGCAATATTGAATGGCGGCTTTTGTAAAACTGTTTCCGTTCAAAATGAGAACCACAAATTGGAGACTTATTATGGAAGCAATTATTCCTTTGATCATTCAGGCCGTATCCGGCATGGTTGGCGGCGGCGTTGTTGGCGGCATGTTGAAAAAAGCGGCAATGGGAATGCTGCCAAAACTTCTGGCTGGCGGCATTGGCGGCATTGGCGGAGCCAGCGCACTTGGCGGAATGCTCAGTGGTGCTATGGGCGGTGACATGGCCGGTGGCATGGATATGGGTAATATCCTGGGTAACATTGGTGGTGGCCTGGTAGGTGGTGGCGTGCTTAGCGGTATTACCGGTATGGTTATGGGCGCTATGAAAAAATAGCTTCAAGTAATATACGAATAATTCAGGGGATGGTTTCAAAGCTGTCCCCTTTTTTTGTGGGTTGATAATTGTTTAGCGGCGGTATGGTGATTATACTTGCGATAAATTGTGAGAGGATAAGGTTATGGGCAATCTGGCTGTTGCTATCGTTGCGGTTACACCGTTTGAACAAAATTGCACATTGATGTGGGATGATGAAACCATGGCAGGGGTGGTGATTGACCCGGGTGGTGATGTGGAAAAAATCATAACAGCTATCAGTGAAACGGGCATGAAGCCCGATGCTATCTGGATTACTCACGGCCATATTGATCATGTTGGCGGAGCGATGGAATTGAAAGAAAAGCTTGGGGTGGATATTATTGGCCCTCATCTGGATGACAAACAATTATGCGATGGCATTGAACAACAAGCGCAGATGTTCGGGGTGGAGGGCAGCGTGAGGAACATGGTGCCGGACCGGTGGCTGGAGGAAGGGGAGATTTTGGAATTTGCCGGACACTCTTTTGATGTTCTTCATTGTCCGGGTCATGCGCCGGGCCATGTGGTGTTTATCAATGCCATGCTGAAATTTGCCCATGTGGGGGATGTTTTATTTAATAAGTCTGTCGGCAGAACTGACCTTCCAGGCGGCAACCATGCGGATCTGATTGCCTCGATTAAAAACAAGCTTTTACCGTTGGGCGATGATTTCAATTTTATTTGCGGACACGGCCCAGGTGGCACCTTTGGCGAAGAGCGGCGCGAAAATCCATTTTTGAAATAGGGGGATGAAAAATGAGGGGTCGAAGTTCCTTGAAAAATGTAAAGAACAAGGAAATACGGCTTGGGGTAAAAACATTTGTATGCCGCGGTTTTTCCTGGGGGTGAAAAACACCGACCCCTCGCGCATAGGTTTATCACTGTGTTTCTTTACGGTAGGTTAACCAGAACAACTTTAGTGGAAAAACTGCACCATCACGTTTCCCGGCGGGGGTAACATTCTCAATAAAATGCAAAAAGCCGAACCATAGCTGGCCCGGCTAATTTCAATACGCAAATTTCAAATTAAATAAATCAGTCAATCGCTGAGAGATTTACAGCTTTGTCGCCTTTGCCGCGCTTGTCGGCTTCGGTGTCAAAGGAAACTTTTTGATTTTCGCTGAGTGATGTCAGACCGGAGTCTTGAACAGCGGAAATGTGAACAAAAATGTCCTTGCTGCCTTCATCAGGAGTAATAAAGCCGAAGCCTTTGTCCATATTGAAGAATTTAACGATGCCTGTCATGGCCATTAGGGTAGTCCTTTCATCCCGGCTAGTGCCGGATTTTACTTTATTTGCGGAAATTAATCCGCTCTCAACCGCAGATTACTCTGCGAGTGGGCATACTTTGAATGTCGATGAGAGGAACCCGCCGCGGATTTCTTAGTTTTCCGTTTAATTGGGCTATCAAAACCTGTTCAGTCTTTTAGTCTTCCAGTCTTCTTCATGTTCGCAAAATGCCCGAACGGATGACACCCTGACTTATTTTGATTGAAAACGCAAGAAAAATTTAGATAATTTGAAGGTAAAAAGCTTACGTAACGTCCAACAGGCGAATCTGCGACAGGCAGGTTATCTGGGTGAGCAAACAGTTTTGAGACAAGTTCTGTAATGAATACTTAACTCTTTAAGTTGTAGAACTTGGAAGCATTTGCAACCGGGTGGAATACGATGTTGATTGATAGCATTAGGTTTCAAAACTATTTGTCTGAATTTCGCAAGTCAGTTGCAAGTGACTTGCTACTATACATTGCTGTGATGATTTATGCTATTGTGGCGTTTTCTTATGCTGCCAGTATGGATGCCCTGAATATTGAAACATTATTGGTTTATGTGAATCAATGGTTGTTAAGATTTGGTCTGGTGTTTCCATTTGTTTTACTGACTGTCGGTTATATAATCGTCACTATGCGCTTTGAGCGCAGACGTTCTCTTGCTTATCGTTTGATGTATAACCCTAAAAGAGTAGGGCGATTTTTTGCCGGTATGCTCTTTTTTGTTGCGCTAATTGTCTTTATCACCGCTTTCACCACTGTTAAAAACACCGTTCCACTTGAGTCTGGATTTTTATATGATGTGGCCCTGGCGGATTTTGACAAGGCTCTGCATTTTGGTGTTGATCCGTGGCAATGGCTTTATGCATTGGGAACCAATGAATATGTGCTGCGCCTGGTGGAAACCAACTACAGTTCGTTCTGGCTTGGCATTAATTACTCCATATTGTTCTGGGTTATAATTTCTCCAAGGGCAAACAAGATCCGTACACGCTATGTTATCAGTTACATGCTCACCTGGGTGATTTTGGGTAATCTGATTGCCATCTGGTTTTCTTCTGGCGGCCCTGTCTATTATGGCGCTATTACCGGAGATGTTTCGCGCTTCAGCGAGCAACTGGCATTTCTTGCGACAAGCACTGAGAAGCTTAATGGTGCTGTGGGTTATCAAAACTATCTGTGGGAGTTGTATGAAACCGGTGAGGCGGGTTTTGGTTCGGGAATTTCGGCCTTCCCCAGCGTTCATGTTGGTTTTTCAGCGATTAATGCGCTTTTCATATATGAGTACAGCCGCAAATGGGGCATGTATGCTTTTGCCTATCTGGGGGTTATCCTGGTCAGTTCGGTTTATCTGGCCTGGCACTACGCAATAGATGGCTATGCTTCCATCATCGTGGTTCTTGCAATATATTTTGCAGTCAAAAAGATTATGTCATCAAGCTGGGTCCGCACATCGCAGCCGGGTGGGGTTCTGACAAATTCCTGATTTTCAGCCAGGCATTAGCCTGGCGCAATAAAAGCAGATGGCAAGGTCTGCCATCTGCATTTTTCAATAAAACCGTTTGAGTGTTTTTGCTCAGTCTTCCAGAATAAACGTCACTTTTAGCACGACGCGATATTCGGTAATCTTGCCGTTACTGACCATAACATTCTGGTCCTTGACCCAGGCGCTTTGAACATTTTTCAGGGTTTTGGAGGCGCGTTTGACGCCGTTCTTGACGGCATCTTCAAAGCTTTTGTCGGAAGAAGAAATGATTTCTGTAATGCGTGCTACTGACATGGGTGGTTCCTTGTTTGTTATATTACCAAGGGTCATTATTACACGCGGCGTGAAGGCGGGCAATTAATTTCGGCAGTTCCCAGTTTGTTTTGCGCCTGCTCAAGACGCGTTTCGAATTCCAAATTTTCCAGTTCCCGCTGGTAGCGGCGAAGGCGGCGCTCGGCGATGGTTTCATTTTCCGGCGCATCTTCACCGAGCCAACGTTTGTGCTGCCCGGCGATTTTCATCCGCCCGCCGCCTTCTTCGCTGCAAAGCGGCCAGCCACCGGTTTTGCGACAGGTGCCGCGCGGCCCGCCCAGACAGGTTTGCGCATTTTGGCAGGGCCAGTAGGAGCAATCGAGCCAGGCTTTTAGCCCGGTCTGGACGTGGCGGGTGGAATTGAAAAGGTGGGTGGTGGTGGACATATTATCCTCGCTTGATAGTTTTTGCATATGGTTTTCGCATATAGTTTTCGCTCACGGCTAATCCTTGCTGGGTGCTTCGCACCTCGCTTCGGGCCTGCGCGGGCGCAAAAGCCTTGACTAGCGCCTCGGTAGGGGTGGATGGTTACGTCCGGATTTATCTGCCCGGGGCACAAGAAGCAACGCCTGAGGCGCCAGCCAAAGCGCGAGCTTGCCTCGCGCCCTAGCGGAGCCCGGAGCGAAGCGCAGGAATTGCGTGAGCGAAAACCAATACTTTTCAAGGTCCCCACAACATTTTTACTCACCGTAAACTTCCTTTCTCGTCACTCCGGTTTTTACCTGCCCCCTCTGTCACTTCGTGACATCTCCCCCGCGAGGGGGGGGAGTGTTCTTTTCCGCACACACCTCTCCGTTACATCGATGCATCCCAG
>JAKISV010000075.1 GCA_021648425.1 Rhizobiaceae bacterium | reverse complement strand
GGCCTTGAAAGCCTCAGAATCCGGTGCCAGTATCGCCCGGCGTGCGCGTGATGCCGGCGCATTTGTCGTCATTGCGCATCCGCATTGGTCTGGAATGACCGAGGCAGATGCGCGCTCTATCTCTGCCGCCCATGCAGTTGAAATTTATAATCACGGCTGCGTTGTTGACAATGACCGCGGCGAGGGTTTTTTGACGCTGGAATACCTGCTTAACAACGGAAAAAAACTAAACCTGATTGCCACCGATGATGCCCATTTCAATACACCCGATTTTTTTGGTGGCTGGGTTATGGTCAAGGCGGAAAAAAACACGCCTGAATTATTGACCGCGGCGCTGAAAGCCGGGGAGTTTTATTCCAGTACTGGCCCTGATATTCATGATATTCGCCTCACTGGCGACGGTATTGAAATTGATTGCTCTGCCTCGGTCACGGTTATTGTTCAAGGCAAGGGAACATCAATGGCAACTTTGCATGGCATATCAATGAGAACCGCGCAGCTTTCCCTTGAGCGCTTGGCCGACTCGCCCTGGATTCGCGTCACAGTCATTGATCGTGCCGGTAAAAGGGCATGGTCAAACCCGATATGGCTATAGCCACCAAATGCACACCAAAGGTTTGTAATTGCCCGAAATAGGGGCATTCTTGCCGGTCATTGGAGAGGTTCGCTCAATCCCGCTTTATCACCATCCTCAGTCAGCATAATCTGGTTTTAGCGTTCGGGCAGGGCATGGTCCAGATCGGCTAGAATATCATCAACATTTTCCAGGCCTGCGGATATGCGGATCAGCCCTTCGCTGATCCCGTGGGCGGCGCGCTCCTCTTGTGTATAGGTGACATGGGTCATGCTGGCCGGGTGCTGGATAAGGGTTTCCGCATCCCCCAGACTGACGGCCCGCTGGATCAAATTCAGTCGGTTCATCACCTGCTTTCCGCCCTCAAAGCCGCCGGTGACTTCAAATGCGATCATGCCGCCAAACATGCTCATTTGAACCTTTGCCAAATCATGTTGTGCAAATCCCTTTAGCCCGGGAAAATGCACTACTTCAACCGCCGGGTGGGCTTCCAGCATCTGGGCGATTCTCATGGCGTTTTCGCTGTGGCGTTCCATGCGTAACTCTAGCGTTTTAAGGCCGCGCAGGATCAGCATCGCGTTGAACGGTGCAATCACTGCGCCGGTCATGTCCTTGATGCCGATGGTGCGCACTTCAATCATTTCTTCAAGCCGCCCAACGATGATACCGGCCAGCAAATCCCCATGCCCGCCAAGGTATTTGGTGGCGGAATGGACAACAAAGTCAGCGCCCAGTTCAATTGGGCGGGTTATGATCGGGGTTGCATAGGTGTTGTCCACAATCACTTGCGCTCCGCGCGCATGGGCAATGTGCGAAATCGCCGCAATATCAACGATCCGCATATTCGGGTTGGCCGGGGTTTCGAAATAGACAAATTTGGTCTTGTCACTGATTGCTGCCTCAAGGGTGGCGGAGTCGGTCATATCGACATGTGTAACCTTGATGCCGAAACGGGAAAACCCATGGCTGAAAAGTGCAAAAGTGCACCCGTACAACGTCAGGTCGGTAATAATTTCATCACCTGATTGCAGATAGGTCCATAACAGCGCGGTAATTGCGCCCATGCCAGATGCGGTGGCAAGCGCGGCTTCTCCGCCTTCCAGATTGGCAATGCGGCGCTCCAGCAGGTCGGTGGTGGGGTTGCCAACACGCGAATAGACAAAGCCCTCGCGCTCGCCCGCAAAAATTTCACCCCCGGCCTCGGCTGTTTCAAATGCATAGGTAGAGGTCAGATGCAAGGGCGGGGTCAGCGCGCCGTGCTCGTCTTGCGGGTCATAACCGAAATGAATAGCACGGGTGGCAAGGCCTTCAGGGGGGTTGTTGGATGGCTTGGACATGTCATTCTCCAAAAGGTTGATGACAAAACAATGCCATAGATTACACGGCATTTTCTTGCTTTATGTGCCAAAAAACATCTATTTTATGGCACGTTCTGCTAACGGGAGATTGGATATGGACGAAAAAGACCTGCAGATATTGCGCGAGCTGCAAAAAGACGGGCGACAAAGCAATACGGATCTGGCTGAGCGGGTAAATCTTTCACCTTCTCCCTGCCTGCGTCGGTTGCGCATTCTGGAACAAAGTGGTGTGATCGAAGGCTATACAGCGATCGTCAACCAAAAGGCGTATGGCCTGCCGGTGACGGTGTTCATCCAGATCCGGCTTGAGCATCATTCAATTGAAGTGGCTCAGGAATTTGAACGCCGTATTCAAAACATTGACGAAGTAATGGATTGCCACTTGATGACCGGTGACACCGATTATCTGCTGCGGGTCGTGGTACAAAACCTTGAGGCTTACGAGAGTTTTATCCGCACCCACATCCACCCGATTCCATCAATCGCTTCGATCAACACCAGCTTTGCCTACGGTATGGTAAAACAAAGCCGCGTTTTGCCATAACCTGATTGAAATTCCTGGTTCGTGGAAGATTTTAGCGTCCCCTGATACGTGGATCCAGCGCATCGCGCAAACCATCACCAATGAAGTTGACACTCAGTACGGTCAATGAAATTGCCAGACCCGGCCAAATCACCCGGGCAGGGGACTGCTGGATAAAGGTCGTGCCATCAAACAACAGCCGCCCCCAGGTGGGAAAATCAGAGGGGAAGCCCAGGCCAAGGAAGGAAAGGGCGCTTTCGGTAATGATGGCGGTGGCAACGCCCAGAGTGGCCGACACCATAATCGGGGACAAGATATTGGGCAGGATATGACGGGTGATAATCCGTTTTGAGGGGGTGCCGATGGAATTGGCCGCCAGTATGAATTCGCGTTCCTTGAGGGCCAGAACATCACCGCGCACAATACGCGCTGTTTGCATCCAGCTGGTGATGCCAATGATGAATACAATTAGCAGGAATATCCCTGTCTCAGGACCAAAAGCGTTTCGCAGAGTATCGCGAAACAGCATAATAATAACCAACAACAGGGGAAGCAGAGGTAATGCAAGAAACAGGTCTGTCAACCGCATTATTGGCCCGTCAAGTCGCTTGAAATATCCGGCGACCACCCCGGCAACGGTGCCAAGCACCAATGACAAAAGCATGGCGGTCATCCCCACAGCCAGGGATACTCTTCCGCCTTGAAGCAGTTGCGCCAACAAATCTCGGCCCAGTTGATCGCTACCGATAGGGTGAGCCCAGGTGACCTTAATTCGCTCCAGAACCTCAGCGTCCGGGTCGAAAAATTTGATTGACGTTGGATCACTAAAGCACTGCGCGATCTGTGAACCGGTGAAAAAGCAACTGATCATCGGGAAAGTGTTTTTGGCCCGGATATCCAAATATTGCGGATCGGTTTTCCATAAAAAAGGCCCCGCAGTTACCCCGAACAGGATAATTGAGAACACAACCATGCCTACCATTGCGCCCTTGTGGGTGCGAAACTGAGACCAGACATCGCCCCATAGCGAACGGTTTTTAGCTTCAACTTGTTTGTCGGCACTAGTCATAACGGATCCTTGGGTCTAGGAGGCCATATAGAATATCAGCAACCAGGTTAAATAGAACGATCAGCACGGCAAACACAAAGGTCAGGGTTTGCACTAATGGTATGTCGGCACCCTGAATGCCAATAATCAGTAGCTGCCCAAGGCCGTTCACCCTGAAAATCTGTTCGGTAATAATAGCACCGCCAAACACCTGCGGCACTGAAAGGGCAATGACGGTAACAACCGGGATCATTGAATTGCGCAACACATGCACCAGCAACACGGTCTTTTCCTTCAGCCCCTTGGCTCGAGCGGTGCGCACATAGTCCTGTGACAGGTTGTCCAGCATGCTGGCCCGCATAAATCGGCTCAATTGGGCCGCATTGTATAGCGCCAGCACCATTACGGGCATTACCATCTGGCGCATCTGGAACCAGAAGCTGGACCAGTCGGTCACCTTGTGGGTGGTGTCATAAATCGAAGGTAGCCAAAAAATACTGTCGTTGGGAACCCATACGGAGAAGATGACGATCAGCATAACGCCGGTGAAAAAAGTAGGGATCGAAAAACCGATCATGGAAACAAAGGTGCCGATTTGGTCAAACCAGCTATATTGTTTGTAGGCTGAAATCACACCAATAGGCAGGGCAATCACGATGCTGACAACGTATGACATGCCAACAACCCACAGGGTTTGTGGCATGCGCTCGGCAATCAGATCAACAACCGGGCTTCGGGTGGCCCAACTGCGAACCCGAAGGCGATCTTCACAAGCCCCGATACAAATATTGAACCATTCTCCAATCAGATTCAGCGGCTCATTGATAAAAAACTGTTTGCACCATAGCAGGTATCGCACATACATGGGGGCGTCCAGGCCAAGGCTAATTCGGATTTTTTCCCGCACTTCGGGTGGTATGGTCATCGGCAGGTTGCCGGTCGGATCATTGGGCGCCAGATCAAGAATCAGGAAAATAACAAAGCTGATGAACAAAAGCGTCGGGATGGTAAACATCAGTCGTCGGATGGTATAGTTTAGCATTTTGCGCCCCGGTACATAAGCTGGAATTGAAAATGGCCCCGCACAGTGCGCGGGGCCAAATTGTTACATTATTCGCCGCGAGTCCAATCGGCGGCATTCCACATTTCACTGTCCCAGGTGTTCAAGATAACACCGTTAAGTGAATTGGCGTGCGCAGATACGCGACCACGGTGAACCAGTGGGATCATTGCACCTTCAGCCATTAGCATATCGTTCATTTTCATGACGATACGCGCACGGTCTTCGATGGCGGCGGTTTCAGAAAGCTCTGTAGCCAAAGCATCATAATCCGCATTACAATAGCGCGGCATGTTGGAACCAAGCCAGTTGTTTTCCGGTGAAGGAATTTCCGCACATGTCCAGCTGTTCATATAGGCTTCCGGATCGGTGCCATCGAACAGGTTGGTATACATTTCAATATCAGCGAAGAATTTCTGGAATGTATCCGGGCTGGATTGATCACCACCAAAGAATACAGCAGCATCAATGTTTTTCAGCTCGGTTTCCACACCGATTTCAGTCCACCACTGCTTAACCAGTGCCTGGGTATCCTGACGCACCGCATTGGTAGAAGTTTGGTACAGGATTGACAGGCGAACGCCGTCTTTTTCACGGATGCCATCAGCACCGCGTGCCCAGCCTGCATCGTCCAGAACCTGATTGGCCAGTTCAATATTTTGAACCAGACATTCATCATTGGCAGTTGATGCATAGATGGTCGGTGCCGGAACTACGTTACAGGTCGCAGTGCCTGCAGCGCCATAGCCCACTTCAGCCAGCAGATTGCGATCAATTGCAATGCTCAGAGCACGCCGGACAGCCGGGTCGCTGAGGAAGGGGTGGGGACCGCCTTCAAGTGTCGAGCGTTTATCACCCAGATCAGCGGATGGGTTGGTCATGTTGACCATCATCCGTTCAACCGCGGTACCGAACGATGAAACAACAGTGCCGTTGCCAGCTTCTGCCATATCGGCCAGAACAGTTGGGTCAATTTGCAGGTTCCAGGCATAATCGAATTCGCCGGTTTCAAGAACTGCACGGCCAGCAGATGCCGCATCGCCGCCACCCTTAAAGGTCAGGCTGGCAAAAGCTGGTTTGGAGGGGTCGCGATAATTGGGGTTGGCAACCATTGTCACAACGTCATTGGCGCGGAATTCATTAACCATGAAGGGTCCGGTGCCGATTGGGTTGAAGTTCTGTTCCGTACAATTGGGAGCCGCTGCACCCACACAGTCTTTAAACTGTGCAGCCTGAAGGATCGGGCTGGTGCCGCCAACAAATGCGCCATAGTGGAAGGGCTTGGGCTTTGTAAAAGTCACGGTGACGGTCAGGTCATCATCAGCCACAACTGATTCAACATCCGAGAATGATGTTGTTTGTTTACAACCACCATCTTCGTTCATGCAGTATTCAGCGGTGAAAACAACATCAGCTGCGGTGAAGTCTGTGCCATCGGACCACTTAATGCCCGGTTTGATGTTCCAGGTAATTGAGGTCAGGTCTTCAGAAACACCGCCGTTTTCAACGGTTGGAATTTCAGTTGCCAGCCAGGGCACCATGTTGCCATCCTGGTCATAGCGCGCAAGCGGCTCAAGAATCAGGTTGGAAGCGTCAATGTCTTTAGTGCCGCCTGAAAGGAACGGGTTCAAAATAGATACGGCTTGCCAATAAATGATATTAACATTGCCATCGCGGCCCTGGGCCAGATGAGAGCCGGCCAATGCCGAGGTGGACATTAGCGCCACGCTCCACGTTGTGGCTACAAAATGGGTTAGTTTCATATTTTCTCTCCTCAGAGTTGGTTGGTTTTTGGGTGTGCGGTTGGCCCGCATCTTGTTTAGTCGATTAAGTGGCATGCTCCAAAATGTCCGTCGCCGATCTGGCGCCATTCTGGAGCATCTTTTTTGCAAATATCTATCGCCCGGGGGCATCGTGTGTGAAACGTGCAGCCTGTGGGGGGAGCGGCGGGGCTGGGCACATCACCCTTAAGAATAATCCGGTCCACACCCCCGGCCTGTGCCGGGTCAGGGTGGGGCACCGCAGAAAGCAGCGCCTGGGTATAGGGATGTTGAGGGTTGGTGTAGAGCGTTTCACTTGGGGCCAGTTCCACAAAACGCCCCAGATACATCACTGCCACACGGTCGGCCAGATGGCGCACCATGGACAGGTCGTGGCTGATGAACAGGTAGGTCAGGCCAAGCTTGTCCTGCAAGTCTTCCAACAGGTTAACCACCTGCGCCTGAATCGATACATCAAGTGCAGCAATCGGTTCATCGCACACAATAAATTTAGGATTAAGGGCCAGTGCACGCGCAATTCCAATCCGCTGTCGCTGCCCGCCGGAAAACTCATGTGGATACCGGTCAGCAAATCGACGCGCCAGCCCCACCGCATCCATCAGTTCTGCCACCTTGGAGCGCCGTTCTTCCTTTGTCATTTTCTTGTGTTCAAACAAGGGTTCTGAAATAATCGAGCCCACGGTCATGCGTGGGTTCAGGCAGGCCTGCGGATCCTGGAAGATCATTTGCATTTCCGGGCGTTTGGCGCGCAAATCCGGGCCGTTCAGATCGGCAATTTCCTGCCCGTCCAAAACGACGGAGCCGCTCAAAATATCATACAGGCGCAGCACGCAACGCCCCACTGTGGATTTACCACAACCGCTTTCGCCCACCAATCCCAGTGTTTCGCCTTCAAAAATGTCAAAGCTTATTCCATCAACCGCTTTTACGGCACCCACCTGCCTTTTCATAAGCCCCTTATAAATAGGGAAATGCATTTTCAGGTCGCGAACGCGAACAAGCGGTTCCTCAGCGGAATCAAGCATCTTTTTCTCCCTCTTGCCCGGGTTGCCACCAGCAGGCGACATCGTGTTCTGGCGTAACCGCTCGGCGTTTGGGGTTTTCCTGCGTGCATCGGCTAAGAACATGTTTGCAACGCGGGGCGAATTCGCACGATACCGGTTCATGATCCAGATTTGGGGGCTGCCCGTCAATTGAGCGGAGACGCTGGGCCCGTTCACCGCCCATCTGGGGCAGGGTTTCCAGCAAGGCACGGGTATAGGGGTGTAAAGGGTTTGAAAACAACTCAGAAACCTGGGCGTGTTCAACAATTTGCCCGGCATACATTACCGCTACCCTGTCGGCGATTTCAGCGACCACCCCAAGGTCATGGGTAATCCAGATGATTGCCATACCCAGTTTGTGTCGTAATTCCTTTATCAGTTCAAGAATTTGCGCTTGAATGGTGACGTCCAGCGCAGTGGTTGGTTCGTCCGCAATCAACACCTTTGGGTCGCATGCAAGAGCAATGGCGATCATAACCCGCTGGCGCATGCCCCCGGAAAACTGGTGTGGATAGTCACGCAACCGCGCCATTGCATCAGGGATACCAACTAATTCCAGCAGTTCCGCTGCACGTATGCGCGCTGCTTTTTTCCCCAGCCCCATATGCAGGCGCAACGGCTCCATAATTTGAAAACCAACCGTAAATACCGGGTTAAGCGACGTCATTGGGTCCTGGAAGATAAATCCGATTTCCCCACCACGCACTTTGCGCAGTTCGTCGTCTGAAACTTCACGCAACTGGCGTCCGTTAAACCAGATATCTCCATTGGTGATTTCAGCCGGTGGAGATGGGAGCAACTTGAGTAATGACATCATAGTCACTGATTTGCCGGAGCCACTCTCGCCAACGATCCCCAGCAGTTCACCCGCTTTCAGGGAAAAGCTCACGTTGTTTACCGCGTACACCATTCCATCGCGTGTATTAAACACGGTTGTTAAATTCGCCACATCCAATATCGTGGCGCGCGCGTCTTGCATTCAGCTCCCCCCAAGGGATAAAATCTTTATGGTGATCGGGTCACCTTTTTTTGTGCATCATGGTTTAATCACGGGTAAGGGTCAATAACGTTCTTGAACGATATTGGTTTTTTGTTCAGGCTGGTTTCAGCTCTGAAAGGTTTGAAAAGGGAAGTACGTGTCAAAACATTATACTGCACTGGAGATGATGCAAAAGCTGATCGCGTTTCCAACGGTATCCAGTGAAAGTAACCTTGATCTGATAAATTTTGTTCGTGAATATCTGGCCGGGCATGGGGTAAAATCGCATCTGGTCTTTGAGCAAAGCGGAACCAAAGCCAGCCTTTATGCACATATTGGACCAGAAATTGAAGGCGGTGTTGTATTTTCAGGTCATACGGACGTGGTGCCTGTAAAGGGGCAGTCCTGGAACACCGATCCATTCAAAGTTGTGGAAAAAGACGGAAAATATTTTGGTCGGGGCACCTGCGACATGAAGGGGTTCAATGCAATTGTATTGTCACTTGTGCCTGAAATGGTAGCGACAGACCTGAAGCGTCCGATCCAGATTGCGCTGTCTTGTGACGAAGAGATTGGCTGTCTGGGCGCCCCGTTTATGATCTCGGATATGCTTGATACTCTGCCAAAAGCTTCTGTGGTGGTGGTTGGTGAACCCTCGATGATGAGGGTTGTGACCGGCCACAAAGGCTCAATTGGATTTACGACTATTGTTCATGGTTTTGAAGTGCATTCCTCATTGATGCATAAGGGGGTGTCGGCAGTTATGGTGGCGGCGCGGTTGATTGAATGGCTGCGCTGCCGATTTGAAGAAAACAAAATTGGCACCCCAAACGCGATAGATTTAATGTTTGAACCGCCATTCACCACCTTGCATGTGGGCACAATCAATGGTGGATCGGCAACCAATATTACAGCCAGGGAATGTCGTTTTTCCTGTGATATCAGATGTCCGGCCTCTCAGGACCCTTTGGATTGGTTCCGGCAATACAAGGTTTTTGCAGGTCGGGTTGAAGCTGAAATGCAGGAAATTATTCCCCAAACCAGTATTAAAATTATCCCTCGGGAAGTCATTCCAGCGCTTTGCCCCGAAGAAAACGGTGTCGCTGAATCGCTGATCCGTCAAATCACGGGTGACAATGGCACCCATGTGGTTTCTTATAGTACCGAGGCTGGACAGTTCCAGCACAAAGATTATTCCGTTGTGGTTTGTGGCCCCGGTTCCATTGAACAGGCCCATCAGCCCAATGAATATATAACCAAAGAACAATTCCAAACCGGGACGGAGTTTATCCGCCAGGTTATCACCAAACTAACCGGAGACTGAAATGCCCAACATTAATCGTTTCGCAGAAATGCATAAGGATATTACCGCCTGGCGCCGTGATTTACATGAAAATCCTGAAATCCTGTTCGATACCCACCGAACCTCCGGGGTGGTGGCTGACAAGCTGCGCGAGTTTGGTTGTGACGAAGTGGTCACCGGGATCGGGCGCACCGGTGTGGTCGGGGTAATCAAAGGCAGGCAAAATGGTTCAGGTAAAGTGATTGGCCTGCGTGCCGATATGGATGCGTTGCCAATGACCGAAACATCAGGTGTGCCGCACGCCTCAAAGATTGAGGGGGCCATGCACGCCTGTGGCCATGACGGGCATACCGCAATGTTGTTAGGGGCAGCGGCCTATCTGGCTGAAACCCGCAATTTTGATGGAACGGCCATAGTGATATTTCAGCCAGCTGAAGAAGGCGGCGGCGGCGGCAAGGAAATGGTCGACGATGGAATGATGGATCGGTTCAACATTCAAGAAGTCTATGGCATGCACAATTATCCAGGCCTCAAAGTTGGTGAGTTTGCGATGCGTACGGGGCCGTTGATGGCTGCCACCGACCAGTTTGTCATCCACGTTGAAGGCAAAGGTGGCCATGCGGCCAATCCCAAGGCATGCATTGATACCACACTGGTCGCCAGCCATATTGTTGTTGCGCTGCAATCGGTTGTTTCGCGCAATACCGACCCGCTGGATAGTCTGGTTCTGTCGGTCACCAGCTTTGAAACCGAAAGTAAAGCCTTCAATATCATCCCGCAACGGGTTGAAATTCGGGGCACTTGCAGGTCTTTAACCCCCGAGGTGCGCGATATGGCAGAAGAACGTGTTGGCGCTGTCGCAAAAAGCACCGCCGCTGCATTTGGCGCAACCGCAAATGTAGAATATACTCGTGGCTATCCAGTGACCAAAAATCATGCACGCCAGACTGAGTTTGCAGCCATGATTGCGCAGGATGTGTCAGGTAGTGAAATGGTTGATACTGATACCTCACCTGTAATGGGGGGCGAGGATTTTTCCTATATGCTTGAGGCCCGTCCCGGAGCGTTCGTTTTTGTGGGCAATGGCGATACTGCAACATTGCACCACCCGGATTATGATTTTAACGACGAACTGATCCCGGTTGGCTGTTCCTATTGGGTTAAAATCATCGAAAAAAGCATGCCGGCGGGATAAAACCTGTTGGTTTTGGTTGCGTGTTGCTCGCCCAAATGCGGGCAACACAATTTTTCTATGTTTCTAACCTGGCGCAGCCCTTGGGTGTTTCAGGTTCCCCGTTTTGCTAAAGACTGGCTTTTTTGAGTTCATCCTAAACCGTTTTGGAACTTTGAATTGAACCGCTTTCATTGAGAATGAAGTCCAGAAAAGTCCGGGCTGTTAGCGAAAGCTTCTTGCCCCGCAAGTGAACGGCATACCAGCGGCGGATGAGCGGAAACCCCTTCACGTCCAGAATGGCGATATGCTTTTCGCTTAATTCCAGAGACAGGTTGCGTCTGGACAACACTGAAATGCCAAGGCCGGCCATCACTCCCTGTTTAATCGCCTCAGCATTGCCCAACACCATATAAGGGGTGAATTCCAACCCCTGTTCTGCCAGCATTCGCTCTACGGCCTGGCGTGTGCCTGAGCCTGGCTCGCGTACCAGAAAGCGCTCTTGAGTAAGCTGGGCCAGGGGGATGTTTTTTTTAGTTGCAAGGGGATGTACCGGGGGCGCAACCACCACCATCTCATTGTCTAAAATGGGATAGGATTTGACCCCAAGTTCACTTGGAACCTGCCCCATAATCAGCAGGTCATCTTTGTTGGAGCGCAAGCGTTCCAATACTTCAGCCCGGTTGGTAATGGTCAGGCGCGGTCGCACTTGAGGGTGTCTTTCAACAAAGACCCCCAAAAAATGGGGCATAAAATATGCGGCGGTGGTAATAACGGCAATGTTTAGTTCTCCCTTCACCTCGCCCTTGAGTTCTAAGGCCAGATCGCCCAGCCCCATCACCCGGTCTAAAATTTCGCGTATATTGGCATAGACATCGCGCCCCGCACTCGTGGGTTGCATTGTGCGGCCCACTTGCTCAAGCAATGCAAGCCCTAAAGTTTCGCTCAGTTTTTTGATTTGCATCGAAACAGTTGGCTGGCTGAGGTGAAGGGCTTTTGCCGCGCGTGTCACGCCACCAAGTCGGACCACTGTTTCAAAAATTTGCAGCTGGCGCAGGGTAAGGTGGCGAAAAATATTGTCAGTGCTCAAAGTTGGCATAGTGTTTTCTCTATGTGTTTAATAGAAACAATCGATTTTTCTTTATGTTCCATTTCTTTCATATTGTCCAATATGTGGTTTGCGCCACGCATTCAATTTGATTAAATGAAGGATATACCATGCTTGACCAGACCAGTAGATATGCCAATCTAAACCTTAAAGAGGAGGATTTAATTGCCGGCGGTAAGCATATCCTCACCGCCTATAAGATGAGGCCCAAGCCCGGGTTTTTTGACTATGTTGGCACGGCTGCTCACTTTTGTGCCGAGTCGTCCACCGGCACTAATGTGCAAACTGTAACCACGGATGATTTCACCAAGGGGCTGGATGCAATCTGTTATGCGGTGGATGAAGAAAATGAACTGATGAAAATCGCCTATCCGATTGATCTGTTTGACCGCAACATTACAGATG
>JAKISV010000074.1 GCA_021648425.1 Rhizobiaceae bacterium | reverse complement strand
CGGAACATTCGGCACGCGCGCCGTCGTTTGCAGGGTTGATCAGTGGGAACAGTATATGGGCAGTGGGGGATGTGGGGATAAGATTTTTGAGTTTTTATTGTTGGGTTATTTCAATAAGATAGCATTCTCTCTTTCGTCATCGTCGGGTTTGACCCGACGATGACGGCTGGGGCATATCGCGCTTTCATGCCAATGCCTTGCGTAACCCACCGATATGCCTGTCCCATCCGGCATCGAGCGCGGTTAAAAGGCCCATGGCGGCGTCTCCGGCGGCTTTGGAGATGCCTGAATGGGTTAAGGACAATTTTGTGCCGCCATGCACTTCTTCCAGGGCCCAGGTAACGGTGGTCATTTCACCGGCGAGGGGAGCGATGGTAAAGGTGTAGACCAGACGGGTGGGCTTGCTCATTTCCAGCACCTTGCCCCAGCACATTTTTTTAACCGTGCCATCTTCATCCTTCTGGATGAGGGCATAATCCTGATTTTGTGTCAGATTGGCTTCACCGGCATAAAACCATTGGGCCAGTTTGTCCTTGTTGTAAGAAATTCCCAAACGGTTTCGCGAGAAGCGTTAAGGAATGCGGATTTGGTAATGTCAGTCATTGTGGCTTTCCTTGGATTTATTTTCAGAATTTATAGCTATTTCCAGATTGGTGAGTTTGTCGTCCCAGAACCGGCTGAAATATTGAAGCCAGTCTACGGCCGATTTCATGCCCTGGGGGTGAAGGCGGTTGATGCGTTCGCGTCCGGCGCGCCGCACTGAAATCAGATTTCCCTCCTCCAGTATTACCAGGTGTTTTTTGATGGCGCCTCTGGTGACTTCAAATTTTTCACAGACCTGGGCGATGGTCATTTCGCGGGTGCTCAGATGCATTAAAATCTGCCGGCGGGTAGGGTCCGCGAGTGCGCGAAATGCGCCCTGTTCAGCGCTGATCATTGTCTGGCCGGGGTATGAATTGTGATAATATATTTTGTGTCATGGGGGCTCCCGTTATAATACCATTTGGTGTCGTATGAATATAGTACCAAATGGTGTCGTGTCAACACTGTTTCTTTTTCGAACCGTAATCACCTCTGTTTTTTGAAATGCAACGCATTGCAATATTGCTAATTGCCGCCATTTGAACAGGATTGACGAACAGACAGGGAGATGTGTTTTTTGTTCCTTGATAAGGTGTTGAATACATTAGGGTATTCGCTAATTATTCGAGAGCCTTAATTTGGTATTTCAAGCCGAATCGTATAGGATGGGAGGGAGAATATTCTGCCAGGAATCGTGGCGGCGATTCGCAGTTGGAAAAATTAGTACAGGGACCAGAATTTGTCAGATAATAAAAATCCTCCAGGTAGCGGTGATGATGAGGGAAGCGCTCGCGACCCTTCCATTGTGCCGATTTCCATAATCGAGGAAATGCAGAATTCCTATCTTGATTATGCGATGAGCGTAATCGTTTCGCGCGCATTGCCTGATGTGCGTGACGGGTTGAAACCGGTGCACCGGCGTATCTTGTATTCGATGCACGAAAACGGCTTTGACTGGAATAAACCCTATCGCAAGTCTGCGCGCATTGTCGGTGAAGTGATGGGCATTTATCACCCACATGGTGACAGTGCGATCTATGATGCGCTGGTACGTATGGCTCAGGATTTTTCTCTGCGCGTACCGTTGATTGACGGCCAGGGCAATTTTGGCTCGATTGACGGCGATCCGCCTGCCGCCATGCGTTATACAGAATCACGGCTGTCAAAACCTGCCCATGAGCTGTTGTCGGACATTGATAAAGACACGGTTGATTTTCAGGATAACTATGACGCTTCCGAGCGTGAGCCGAAGGTTTTACCCGCCCGTTTCCCCAATCTGCTGGTGAACGGTGCCGGCGGCATTGCCGTTGGTATGGCCACCAATATTCCGCCGCATAATCTGGGTGAAGTGATTGATGCCTGTGTGGCGATGATCGAAAATCCGGCAATTGAACTGGAAGAGCTGCTGACCATCATGCCGGGGCCTGATTTCCCCACTGGCGGTATAATTTTAGGGCGCAGCGGTATTCGTTCCGCCTATTCAACCGGGCGCGGTTCGGTGGTTATGCGTGGCAAAGTGCATAATGAGACTATTCGCGGCGACCGTCAGGCGCTGATTGTCACCGAAGTTCCCTATCAGGTGAACAAAGCCAATATGGTTGAGAAAATTGCCGAACTGGTGCGTGACAAGCGCGTTGAAGGTATCTCCGATATTCGCGATGAATCCGACCGTGACGGCTATCGGGTGGTGGTTGAATTACGCCGTGATGCGGTGCCCGAGGTGGTCTTAAACCAGCTTTATCGCTATACGCCGTTGCAATCCTCATTTGGTTGCAATCTGGTGGCGCTTAATGGCGGCAAGCCGGAACTGCATATTTTAGTTGATATGCTGAGGGCGTTTGTCGCCTTTCGTGAGGAAGTTGTCACCAGGCGCACCAAGTTTCTACTCAACAAAGCACGCATTCGCGCCCATGTGCTGGTTGGATTGGCGATTGCTGTTGCCAATATTGATGCGATTATCAAACTCATCCGTCAGGCACCGGACCCCGCAACTGCGCGCAAACAACTGATGGAGACCGCCTGGGACGCCAAGGATGTGGCGCCATTGGTATTGTTGATTGATGACCCGCGCCACGCGCTCAACGATGATGGCACTTATCATCTGTCAGAAGAGCAGGCGAGGGCCATCCTTGATTTGCGTCTGCAAAGACTGACGGCGCTTGGTCGTGATGAAATTTCTGACGAATTGCACGCGATTGGTGATGAAATCACCGAATTTTTGGACATTCTGCGCTCACGTGAGCGTGTGCTTACCATTGTCACCGATGAAATGCTGGCGGTAAAAGAAGAATTTGCCACGCCGCGCCGTTCAGAGATTATTGACGGTGGCTTTGACATGGAAGATGAGGATTTGATTGCGGTTGAGGATATGGTGGTGACCGTATCGCACACCGGCTATATCAAACGTGTGCCGCTTGATACCTACCGCGCTCAAAGGCGCGGCGGTAAAGGGCGTTCAGGCATGTCGACGCGTGATGAGGATTTTGTCACCAGGCTGTTTGTCGCCACCACCCATACGCCAATCCTGTTCTTTTCCTCTCGTGGCATCGTCTACAAGATGAAAGTGTGGAAACTGCCACTGGCTGCACCCCAGGCACGCGGCAAGGCATTGATTAATATCCTGCCGCTGCAACAAGGCGAGCGAGTGACTTCTATCCTGCCATTGCCGGAGGATGAAGAGAGCTGGGCGGAACTCGACGTGATGTTTGCCACCAAAGCGGGAACCGTGCGGCGCAATAAACTGTCTGATTTTGTCCAGGTGAACCGCAACGGCAAGATCGCCATGAAGCTCGATGAGGAAAAAGACTCAATTGTCGGGGTTGATACCTGCGGACCTGACAAAGACATCATGCTGACGACCGCGTCAGGGCAGTGCATTCGTTTTGCTGTCACCGATGTCAGGGTATTTGCCGGGCGAAATTCTGTTGGTGTTCGCGGCGTGCGACTGGGTAAAGATGACAGCGTTATCTCGATGAGTGTGCTCAATCACTCGGATGCAGAGGCAGCAGAACGCACGGCCTACCTCAAACAGGCCCGCGCCAATCTGCTTGATGATGATGCGCCAGTAGTGGAAATTGATAGTGAAGCTGTGCAATTGAGCGATGAGCGATTTGCAGAACTTCAACAATTAGAAGAGTTTATACTGACTGTCTCACAAAACGGTTACGGCAAGCGTTCATCCTCACATGAATATCGCGTGTCGGGCCGTGGCGGCAAGGGTATTGCGGCAATGGTGGTGAATGAACGCAACGGCAAGCTGGTGGCATCATTCCCGGTTGAGGAGGGCGATGAAATCATGCTGGTCTCTGATGGCGGGCAGCTTATTCGTTGTCCGATCAAAGACGTGCGCATTGCGGGACGCTCGACGATGGGCGTGACGATATTCAACACTGCCGAAGATGAGCATGTGGTTTCCGTTGAGCATATCAGTGAAAGCGACGATGAGGATGACAGTGACGAAAATTCGCCGGAATTGGCCGATAATGAGGATGGCGAAGGTGAAAAAACTGATAAAAGCGAGTAAAAGCGATGTTAAGTGCCGGTCAACTGGATAGAGCTGTTTCGCAGGGGATAATATCGCGTGAACAGGTGGAAGCATTGCAGAAACTTGCACTTGGGGACAAGGCCCAGGGGGACAGGGCCCAGGGCGGTGAGGCTGCACTTTCTTCGGATATTGATTTTTCTGTCGCCACCCAGGACGAGCCGTTTCGCCTGCTAAAGGGATTCAGGGACTTTTTCATTGCCATCGGCATTGTAATCCTGAGTATTGGCCTGTCGATGCTGGTGGGCGGTGGCCCATTCAGATTTATTGTTGGCGACAGCCCCAGTGGTTTTGGCCTGATTGCCACCGATTGGACATCCACCGGGGGGCTGCTGGTGCTGGTGGTGATTGCCATTGCAATCAGTGAATGGGTTACAAAAAGTCAGCGACTGCCCCTGTCGAGCCTGGTGCTGACCCTGGTATTTGCGCTATGGAGCGGGCAATTTGCTTCTGCGCTGTTTTATTCTCTGGCTATAAGCATTGGTATTGATGAGGTAAATATTGGGGTGGTCAATGCGCTGGTTCCCTATGCGGGAATTATCGGGGCAATTGTTGCGCTGATCTGGCATTACAGACGCTATCGATTGCCGTTTGTATTGCTGCCATTGGCCAGTGCCGCGGTGCTGGGTATTTTGATGCTTTCAGGCGGATTGTTTAATGCAGATGAAAATTCAATGATGTTTCGCATTATGCTGGGGCTTAGCGGAATTGGTGTTTTCATAATTGCAATGATGTTTGATATGAAAGACCGCTTTCGCACTACAAGACTGTCAGAATGCGCATTCTGGCTGCATTTACTGGCAGCGCCGATGATTGTTCACTCACTGCTGATGAACTCTATCGATGGGGGCCTTAGTGCCATAACCATGCTGCTTGTGGTATTGGTTTTTGCAATATTTGCGCTGATCATTGACCGGCGCGCGATGCTGGTATCAGCGTTGGTTTATCTGGGCTATTCGATTTTCTCGATTGTCGGGGATATCAGTTTTTTCGGCGAATTCAACAATTCGGCTTCATTGGTAGTTTTAGGTGCGATGGTGCTGGGACTGGGTCTTGGCTGGGCGCCGATCCGCCGATTTTTTGTAAACAACCTGCTGTCAGCTTCCCTGCGTGAAAAACTGCCGCCGGTAGCAGCAGCGTGATGAAGGACTGCATATTTTGCCAGATTGTAGAAGGTAAAGCGCAGAGCTGGAAGGTTTTTGAAAACGAATACGCAGTGGCTTTTTTTAATAGAATTCCAACCAACGAATATCATACTCTGGTTGTGCCCAAATCCCATTACCGCGATATATTTGATGCACCGGAAAATGAGTTGCGGGAAATTATGTCGGCAATCAAGAAGGTAGCCTCCCTTTATAAGCAAAAGCTTGGAATAGAAAATATTCAGATAATAAACAGCTCAGGTGCTGAAGCCCAGCAGGATGTGTTTCATCTGCATTTTCATATACTGCCAAGACATAAGGGTGACGGGCTGAATATCCAATGGCCCACTGATAGGGGTGGGGTAAGTGGCTTTGATGAGCTGCTCATGAACCTGAACGCCAAAAATTGAATCAGGCAAAATGTTCTGAATTGCGGATTATCAATCAAAACTTGAAAAAAGCGCTTTAGTTGCACAGGTCTATGACTTGGTGCGATTAATCCTGCGTCGCTCTTTATACAGTGCGAAAAGGCTTGCGGCCATTAGGGACATGGTAATCAGAAACATTATGGTAACTAAAATCATCGCTTTATTCCCTGTTTAAGTTTCATCGCTGTTATGGCTCATGGGGTGTGAACCTTGGATGATTGCATTATTCACAATGCATTCAGGAAAATCTGTGTGATTGCTCACATCGCGAGAAATTGCGCTGTTGAACCGAAATTATTACCTTGCTCGAAAATTTCTAATCAAATTTGAGGTCCTGAGACCACCACCGCCTGCTGTGTTTGAGGGGGGTGGCGCGATTGGCGCTCTGGGTGGGATTGAATTTTGAGGCTGACTGCCATTGGAATGGATTTGTTGAGTTTGCTGTGTGCTTGCAACTGCCTGCTGTGCGGCAATCTCGCCGGGCATTGGTGTTGATGCAGGTAGATCACGATCATGAACGCTTCTGGGTTGCTCTGCAACTTGTGGAGTTGGCCGTGTATTGGCAAGGGAAGGTTTTTGTTCCCCGACAAAATCAGCATTTGCACTTTGGGTGCTGTAATCTTCTTCGCGCAGCTCTGTTTTTTCAACGCCTTTCTGGCGCATGGTATTAATGACACTGGCTAAGGACATGCCGGAGCCGCCACTACGCAATTTTTCCTGATTTTCGTAAATATGCGAACCGGGTAAATCTTTTTTGGCGACGGTTTCAAACATCATGCGCATGGGAGAATCGATTGCTTCGCCAAAGGCGATACATTCGCGGTTGGCCAGCGATGACAGAAAAGAAGCGGTGGAGCGCGCGCCGCCGGTTAGTGCCTGGCGAACAATCTCCTGATCGTATTCATTGCCCAGGCGAATGGAAAAGATGGTGTTGCACTGGGATAATATGGTTGAATCCAGTTCGCCGGGGCGCTGGGTGATAACCCCAAGATAGACACCATATTTGCGGCCTTCTTTGGCGATGCGGGCAATGGCGGTACGGGTCGGCAGAAAGCCAGCACTTGCATCAGCTGGAATATAACGGTGGGCCTCTTCGCAAACCACCAGGGTTTGTATGGTGCCCTGGGAGGAAATGCCCAGATCGAAAGCCAACCGACACATGACGGAAGCCACAACATTCACCACCTCTGAAGGAATGCCTGACAATTCAAACACACAAATGGGTTTGCCGTTCTGAGGAATCCGGAATACGTGGGATAGAAGACGGTTCATTGCATCTGCGCTTGATTTGCCGTCAAACATGAATTTAAACCGTGGGTCGTTCATGATTGATTCAATGCGGTTCTTCAACGCTTTGATGTGGGGGCGTTCGGCTTTACCGTCAAGTTGCCCCAGTTTTTCATCCATCAATTTGAGCAAATCTGGCATACGATAAGGTACCGGCGTATCAGCCGTAAATGAAGAAGGTTCACGCCCGCGTTTGACTAGCGTTGCGTGTTTATCTGTATCTGAACCGCGTTCGTAGTGAATTTTTGCTTCCGGTATAAAGTCGCGAAGGGCGTCAACTTCTTCTCCAATACCTGGCCGCCCGCGAAAAATTACCTCAACAAATTCTTCCAGGGTGAACATCCAGAACGGCAAATCGAGTGTGGAGGCATCAACGGTGATGGCATGATCTGGAAATGCGGTGGCAAATTCATTATGCGGGTCGAGAATGAGGGTGCGGATATCGGGACGCTGTTCAACGATTTTTCGCAAAATCAAAGCAACAGATGTTGATTTACCAACGCCAGTTGTACCAACAACAGCAAAATGGCGCGACAGGAGCTTATCAATGCTGATTAATGCCGGAATTGACGAATCCTGAGTAATTGATCCGATTTTCACAGCGGAATTTTCTTCATTCTGATAGATGGCTGCAAGATCCTCGGCGCGAATACGATGGGCAATTGCGCCAAGGTGAGGATAGTTGGAAATGCCGCTATTGAATTTAACCTTCGCTTCAAAGTTTGTGGTTATTTCACCAACCAATTCAATATGAACTGTAATCAGGTTGTCACCTTGGGTAGTCCAGTTTTTTTGCTCAGGTGCTTCAAGTTTATAAATCATACCCACTATTCGGTTTTCACCCACACGAACAGAAATCAGCTGGCCAACAGCCCAGTAATCATCAGAAGCCTTGGTGGCTTTGCCGACTTTAGCTAAAATAGTGACGGTTTCGCCATCGCAACAAACAACGTGGCCTTCTGTGCGGTTGCGTATAAAACCGGTTTCATTATCGGCCTGGCTATGATTCTGATTGCCGCTATCCACTGCTTCGTGTTGCTCAACAACGTTGCTTGATAGGTCGCTTGTAAGATTCATCGAATTCCCCGTAGTTATCCTTAAGTAACCTTACTATCAGGCGTTGGTTAAATCCGAGTGTTGGAACTTGGTGAAGAGTGGGTTAATGGCGGGCAGAAATTCAAGCGAAAAGGTTGTGCTTGGAGCGATCACGTGACAAAAGGTGCCCATGAAAAGAATTGCTTATTATCCGGGTTCGTTTGATCCGCTGACATTTGGCCATCTGGATATTTTGCGCCAGGCATTTGGCGTGGCTGATGAGGTTATTGTGGGGATTGGTGTGCATGCGGGAAAAACACCGATGCTGGATTTTGAAGAGCGTGCGCAATTAATCACCCAGGCTGTAAAAGAGATGGGCGGGCAGGTGCGCGTTGAATCATTTGACAATCTGGTTGTTGATGCAGCCAGAGATGCGGGGGCTACAGTCCTGGTTCGCGGGGTGCGCGATGGCAGCGATCTGGACTATGAACTGCAAATGGCTGGTATGAATGGGGCGATGGCGCCGCAGCTTGGTACAATTTTCTTTGCCGCCAATCCTAAATATCGCGCGATCACCGCAACGCTGGTTCGTCAGATTGCTTCAATGGGCGGTGATGTGTCTTCGTTTGTGCCTAAGCCGGTGCTGGCATTGTTAAACAAAAAATTCGAGTAATTTCAGGAGAAAATAATGGCATTCATTCGCGCAATATTTGCGGTAGGAGTTTTGGGGCTTGTGCTGTCGGGTTGTAATTCCAGCACTCCGCCAACTGGTGGAGACAGTAGCAAGACGCCGGTGATTGGCAAGGAAGCAAAACCTGCAACACCCGATACCGGGCAAAGCGCTCGCACACCTGTCAGTGGCAACAACCTTGTTTATATGGATGTTAATGCCGGACGAATTGAAATTGAACTGTTGCCGCAACTGGCACCTGCCCATGTGGAACGTATCAAGACGCTGGTCGGGCAGGGGTTTTATGATGGCATCGTGTTTCACCGGGTAATTAACGGGTTTATGGCGCAAACCGGCGATCCTACGGGCACCGGGCGCGGTGGTTCTGATCTGCCGGATCTGAAGGCGGAATTTTCCAATGAGCCGTTTGTTCGTGGAATTTTAGGAATGGCACGTTCACAAAGCCCCAACAGTGCCAATTCGCAGTTTTTCATCATGTTTGCACCCGGTGACTTTCTCAACGGAAAATACACAGTGTTTGGCCGGGTGGTTAAGGGCATGGAATTTGTCGATGCCATCAAAAAAGGCGATCAGGCCAATAATGGCGCGGTTAGTGACCCCGACAAAATTATCAAAATGCAAATGGCGCCCTAGGGCACACATTAATATCTAATTTTTGCTGAACTCATTGAAAGGACAATCAAGTGGCGGACTATAAAGACCCGGAAAATACTCTGGTTATTGAAACAACAAAAGGCGAAGTGGTGATTGAATTGCGTCCTGATCTGGCACCAGGCCATGTGGAACGGGTAAAGGAGCTGGCGCGAGAGGGGTTTTATGACGGCATTGTTTTTCACCGTGTGATTGACGGCTTCATGGCTCAGGTCGGCTGCCCCCACGGCACCGGTACCGGCGGTTCTTCCAAGCCGGACTTGAAAGCTGAATTCACTGATGAACCTCATGCGCGCGGCATTTGTTCAATGGCTCGAAGCCAGATGCCGGACAGTGCCAACAGTCAGTTTTTCATCTGTCTGGATGATGCCGGTTTTCTCGACCGTCAATATACGGTCTGGGGCAAAGTGACTTCAGGCATGGAAATTGTCGATACTATCAAAAAAGGTGAGCCGGTGAGCGATCCTGATTCTATTATTTCAATGAAGGTTGCTGCTGACTTGTAGAGCGGTAGTGATTTTGCTTGTTTTAATCGGGCAGCGCGACTAATAGATCGCGCTGCCTTTTTCTCGTTTTTGTGGTGGAAACAGATGGATGTAGACCAGTTTGATTTTATTCTCCCGCAAGAGAATATCGCGCTTCGTCCTGCTGAGCCACGCGACAGTTCGCGTTTGCTGGTGATAAAAGCTGAGGGCGAACTGGAGGACAGGAAATTTGGCGACCTGCTGGATTATCTCAATCCCGGGGACGCTTTGGTTTTTAACGATACCAGGGTAATACCCGCGCAGTTTGAAGGCAGGCGTGAGCGTGACGGCATTGTGGCGCGAGTGAGTATCACTTTGCATCGGCGACTATCAGCAAATAAATGGGCAGCCTTTGCCAAAGGAGCAAAAAAGCTGCGGGTTGGCGAGCGTATTTCATTTGGAAGCGACCAGCAGGTTTGCCTTGCCGGTGCGCTTGATGCGCAGGTCACGGGTAAAGGCGACGGGGGCGAAATTGAGCTGGCTTTTGATTTAAGCGGTCCTGTTCTTGATGAAGCGATGATGGCTGTCGGCCATATGCCGCTTCCACCTTATATAGCCTCAAAGCGAGCGGTAGATGAACGTGACATTTCAGATTACCAGACTTTTTATGCCCGTAATGATGGTGCCGTTGCCGCGCCCACTGCTGGTTTGCATTTTAGCGATGAGATATTTTCCAGGCTGGAGCAAAAAGGCGTATCAAAGCATTTTGTCACTTTGCACGTGGGGGCCGGGACATTTCTTCCGGTGAAGGTTGATGATACGGATGATCACAAGATGCATTACGAAAACGGCATTATCAGCAGTGAAGTGGCTGCTGAATTGAATGCGGTTCATGCCGGAGGCGGGCGCATTGTCAGTGTGGGGACGACAAGCTTGCGATTGCTGGAAAGTGCGGTGGGTAGTGAAGGTCAAATCAACGAGTGGAGCGGGGCGACGGATATTTTTATTACACCCGGCCACCGGTTTAAGGCGGTCGATATGCTGATCACCAATTTTCATCTGCCGCGTTCAACGCTGTTTATGCTGGTGAGTGCCTTTAGCGGGCTGGAGGTGATGCAAAGTGCTTACGACCATGCAATTCGCGATAACTACCGTTTTTATTCCTATGGCGATGCCAGCCTTTTATATTGCAACAGGTGAGGCCAATGAGTGATCCGCAAGATATAGAATTTTCATTCAAGGTGCTGGCCAAAGATGGCGCGGCGCGGCGCGGGGTGATTGGCACCGGGCGCGGAGAAATCAGAACACCAGCGTTCATGCCGGTTGGAACGGCAGGAACAGTGAAAGCCATGTATATGGACCAGGTTCGCGAGCTGGGCGCTGATATTATTTTGGGTAACACCTATCATTTGATGTTGCGGCCGGGGGCTGAGCGGGTGGCGAAGCTTGGGGGGCTGCATGAATTTGCCCGCTGGCCATACCCGATTTTGACGGATTCTGGTGGTTTTCAGGTGATGTCGCTGGCGGCCCTGCGCAAGCTTGACGAAAAGGGCGTGACCTTTCAATCGCATATTGACGGGCGAAAATATCACTTGAGCCCGGAGCGTTCGATCGAAATTCAAGGCCTGCTTGGGGCGGATATCCAGATGCAGCTGGATGAGTGCATTGCGCTTCCAGCCGAGTTTGAGGAGATCGAGCGGGCGATGGAATTGTCCCTGCGCTGGGCGCAGCGCTCGGCCAATGCCTTTGGTGATCAAAAATCCAGGGCGATGTTTGGTATTGTGCAGGGCGGTGATCAACCCAGTTTGCGTATCCGCTCAGCGCGCGAACTGGCAGCAATGGATTTAAAAGGGTATGCCGTTGGTGGGTTGGCCGTGGGCGAACCGCAGGAAGTTATGCTGGCAATGTTAGATGAAACCTGCCCGGCGATGCCGGAAGAAAAGCCGCGTTATCTGATGGGCGTTGGCACACCTGATGATATTTTGGAAAGCGTGGCGCGCGGCATAGACATGTTTGACTGCGTGATGCCCACGAGGGCCGGGCGCCATGGGCTGGCCTATACAAGAGGGGGCAAGGTCAATTTGAAAAACGCCCGCCATAGCGAGGATCACCGACCACTGGATGAAGCTTCCAATTGTCCCGCGACAACAGACTATTCACGTGCCTATCTGCACCATCTGGTGAAATGTAATGAGGCCCTGGGCGGCATGCTGCTCACCTGGAATAATCTGGCTTATTATCAGGTGTTGATGGGCGAAATACGCGAGGCAATCAGTGATAGCCGGTTTGAGGAATTTCGAGCGCTGACCAGGGAGCGATGGGCGCTTGGGGATATTAAGGCATTGTAAGGAGGGTTGAACCCTGCAATCCATATGATTATTCAGGTGTGGGCAGGGTCAAATCGGGAACTTTTTCCATTACCTGAATAAATTCACTGCCCATTTTTTCCGTATAAACAGAATTCTTTGTTATCCAGCCGGTTTCTGGATTAACCCAGTATTTGCTGAGAGTCTCGGCATTTCCCATGAGCGCAGAATCATATCTTGCCTCGACAAGCTCGTGTACCACACCATCAATTTCTTCTTCGCTGCATTTAACTTCACGCGCGCTTTTTGCACTTTCTTTCAAGGTGTTGGCAGCGCTGTCGTTATTTTGTTGACTGTCCATGGTGCGTACAAATTTCCAGCTCTTGCCTTTGTCCGCAGCCGTAATCCTCTTGTTTTTATAGGCCAGGGTCCAGGGACTTTC
>JAKISV010000073.1 GCA_021648425.1 Rhizobiaceae bacterium | reverse complement strand
AGTTTGAAATCCACTATAAAATATCCAGACATAATGGACGAATTTGGTATGGTGGGATAGCCATTTGATAAATGTAATATATCGATATAGGAAAAATTGATGGAAATAAGCGGTGAATATATTATTCCGGCAGGGCGTGAGCTGGTGTGGGAATTACTCAATGATCCTGAGATACTAAAGCAGTGCATTCCGGGGTGTGAGGAAATCACGCAAAAATCGGAAGATGAATTTTCTGCCAAAGTAGTGCTGAAAATCGGGCCGGTGAAAGCCAAATTTGGCGGTGATGTGCGCCTGAGTGATAAAGTATATCCGCAAAGCTATCGCATTTCAGGTGAAGGCAAAGGTGGCATTGCCGGATTTGCCAGTGGTGGTGCCAATGTTCAACTGGAAGAAGTTGAAGAGGGTACGCGGCTTAATTATGAAGTTGATGCAAAAATTGGCGGCAAGATTGCCCAACTGGGTTCACGGTTGATTGTTTCAACTTCGAAAAAGCTGGCGGGCAAGTTTTTTGACAAGTTTCGCGAAATTGCCACGCAACGCGCTTCCCAATAAGGTCGTGCAATGACCTTGCCGCGCATTATGGTGGCACCCAATGGTGCACACAAGACAAAGCGGGATCACCCAGCTTTACCAATTTCACTTGAGGAAATTATTGATACGGCAATCAGCTGTCGCGATGCGGGAGCAGGTGGGCTGCACGCGCATGTGCGCGATGTTGAAGGCAAGCACGTGTTGGACGCGGGTCTTTATCTTGAATTACTGATTGAATGCGAGACTAAACTGCCGGGCATGTATGTGCAGATAACAACGGAAGCAGTTGGCATTTATACGGCCCGTCAGCAGGACGAACTGGTGCGCCGGGTGGAGCCAAATGCAGTATCTGTGGCATTGCGCGAAATGGCCGGGTGCGGTGATGAAAAGCTGGCGCGTGAATTTTATCACCGCACGCAGGCAGCTTCGATTGATGTGCAGCATATTTTATATGCCAGTGATGAAGTTGATGAACTGGCGAACTATATAAAAAGCGGCGTTGTTCCGGCGGGGGATCTGCAATTGTTGTTTGTATTGGGGCGTTATGCGCATAACCAGCAATCTTCGCCTGATGAGTTGATGCCATTCCTGTCAGCATTAAAGCGGGCATTTTCGAGTGATGCGAATATTGACTGGGCTGTTTGCGCCTTTGGCAGGAATGAAACGCTGTGCCTGGTCAAATCTGCCGAACTTGGGGGTAAGGTGCGGGTGGGATTTGAGAACAGTTTGTGGAACGGTGATGGAAAAATCGCTGTAAACAACGCTGAGCGGGTGCGCGAAATCGCATCGGCTATTGACGCATCGTAAGGTTTTTCAATTATCCTGCGCCCTTATTTTTAACGCAAAATTGTACGAATTTCGCTCCAAAAGGTCTGACGTTTATTGCGTGTTAAGGTTGGCTTGTGTACAAACAGGAAACCCGGTGGAGAAATATTGACATGATGATTCTAAATTCGGTTAAATTTGCGCTGGCGCTTGGTGTTTCAGCCTCTTTTATGACAATGGCAACGCCGCAGGTTGCCAATTCGCAATCATTTCTGGAAAAGCTGTTTAATAAGCGCGCTGTGCGCCTTCCCCATAACCAGCAACAACAACAAGTTGCCCCGGCGGTGTCCAAGCCGGTGAAAATCAAAAAAGTTGCTCACGAATATTACAATTTCCGCGCACCTGCTTTGAAAAAGGTGAAGTTTGCTACTCTGATAAAACTTGCCGACAAAAATCCATCACCACAAACCGCGCAAAGTGATGATTTTGTCGTTGGTGCTGTCCAGAATGGAGATGGAAACCGCGATTTTCTGGAAGCTGTTAGTGAGCTGAAGGGTGTAAATATCAGCGCGCGCAAAGATATCGGCAAAGCGGTTGTGGATTTCTACCTGTCAAACCCGGAATTTTACTGGGTAAATGACGGCGCACCATCACCTGCCGCAATGGGTGTTTCGCAATTGATTGAAAAGGCCGGTGAAGTGGGGCTGGTGCCTGGTGACTATCAGGTGAATTTACCTGCAAATGGCGCAGATAAACTGGCGCTCATTCAATTTGAACTAAAAATGTCAATCATGGCGGTTCGTTATGCGCTGGATGCGCGGATAGGCAAAATAAACCCCAACAAACTGGGCGAATACCACTTCTTTCCTAAAGCCAAATATACGGCTGCGCAGGCTGTTGCTGAATTATTGACGAGCAATCAGCCGACAGATTATCTTGATGATGCAAGCCCTGACAGTGAAAAATTTCAGATACTAAAGGCAACACTGGCTGAACTGCAAAATGAATCAGCTGACACTATCACAATTGCTGATGGCACTTTGATTAAGCCCGGCAAAATCCATGACCAGTTGCCTAATGTTATTGCGGCAATCCGTAAAAAGGCTTCAACGCAATTGCTGCAGCGATATGGCGAGACGTTAACTGCCTATTCGCGTACGCAATTATTTGATGACAATCTGGTGGCGCTGGTAAAGGCTTTTCAGAAGGAAAAGAAACTGACACCCGATGGTATTATCGGGCGCAATACCATAGCCAAACTTGTTGATGCCAGCCCCAAGGTGAAAATGAACCGTGTGCGACTGGCGATGGAGCGGTTGCGCTGGCTTCCTCGTGAATTTGGTAACCGCTATGTGTTTATCAATCAGCCTGATTTTCGTGCCAGATATATTGAAGCGGATCAGGAAGTATTGTCGATGCGGGCAATTGTCGGCAAGCCTTCCAACCAGACTCCGTTCTTTTACGATACGATTGAACGGGTGGTGTTTAACCCCTATTGGGGGGTGCCGCGCTCAATTATCACCAATGTGATGTTGCCAAAGCTGCGCAAGAATGCGGCCTATCTTGATCAGGGCGGTTATGAACTGACCAATTCTGCAGGCAAGCGAATTTCTTCGGCCAGTGTTAACTGGATGAATGTTGGTGGTGGCCGGGTACCCTTTAGTGTTCGCCAGCCTCCGGGAAAAAAGAATGCGCTGGGAACTTTAAAAATCCTGTTCCCCAACAAGGATGCGATCTACATGCACGATACGCCTCAGCGCAATCTGTTCAACAAAGACCGTCGCGCTTTCAGTTATGGCTGTATCCGCCTGCAACAACCGCAGGAAATGGCGGCGGCGGTGTTGGGAACAACCGTTTCAAAGGTGTATTCCAGAATAGACACAGGCAAAAACAACAAGCTGGAATTACAAGAGCGAATTCCGGTTTACGTTGCCTATTTCACCGCCTGGCCAAACTGGGACGGCGAGGTTGAATTTTTTGCTGACATGTATGGTCGCGATAAATATCTGAACCGTGCGTTGGAAAAAGTTGCGGTGTCACGTGCCAGGGTTAGCTGAGTTGTGCGCTGAGTGATGGCAAAAGATATTTTTAAAGCTGATTTGACACTTTCGCGTGTGAAGGATTTTTCACGGCCTATTCGCACGTTTGAGTGTCTTGTGCCGGAGGAATGGACTGATTTTAACGGACATATGAACGAGGCGCGTTATCTGGATTGTTTCAGTAATGCTTCTGATGTGCTGATGCAGCTGATTGGCTGTGATGAGGCTTATATTGCCAGTGGAAAATCATTTTTTACGGTGGAAACGCATATTCGGCATCTGGATGAGGTTGAGGCTGGTAAACCGGTGTTTGTCACCACGCAGATTTTGAAAGCCGAAGGCAAAAAACTGCATCTGTTTCACCTGCTTTATCGCGAATATGCGACGGGTAGTCCGCTGCTGGCGAGCGGGGAACAATTACTGCTGCATGTGGATCTGGGCAGCCGACGCACCAGTGAACCCGGGCAGGAAGTAGCGGATAAAATGCGTAAATATGGTGATGGTCATGCGCATCTGCCGATGCCTGAAGGTGTTGGCCGGGCTGTGGGGCAAAAGCATTAAGCACTATTTCAGCGCCTGATAATAAACTTCCCTAAAATCATCCAGAAGCGCATCCACCTCTTCATCACCAACGCCGCTGGCGGCAAGGGCTGCTCCTCCAAGCATTACACTGGCCTCCAGTGTTTCGGAAACAGGAATGGTTGCTCCTGCTTTGTACAGTTTTTCACAATGTTCCCTGTCTCGCCCACGGGCATAGATCGGTGTTTTGGGGTAGCGTGTGTGAATTATATGAACCAGTTGCTGGGTTATTCCAGGTTTGTCGATAGTAACGACAATGGCGCTGGCTCGTGCTGCGCCCATGGCATTTAACACATCATAACGGCTTGCATCTCCGTAGATAACTGAAAATCCGTCCTTTTGCCCTTTTGTTACATGATCGGGATTATTATCGAGTGCCAGATAAGGAATATGACCGGCATCCAGAATTTTGGCTACACGTCTGCCAACCCGACCAAATCCCGCCAGAATAACAAACGTCTCTGCATCGGGTTCCTTAATTTTATCATGGTAAGAGGCGGGGATTGCTTTGTTTCTTAGTGTTTTTTCAATGCGCTCTCCGGCGATGGCTAAAAAGGGTGCTGCGATCATGCTCATGGCAATGATCAGGGTTAGCATCTGAAATAAATCCATTGCCATGAGGCCTGACACAACCGCCAGTCCGAACAGCACAAACCCGAATTCTCCGCTTTGTGAAAGCAACATTGAAACCCGTATTGAGGTTGCGGTGTTGATACGCGAAATTTTGCATGCAAGAAAAATCACCAGGGATTTTATCAACAATAATGCAATGACCAATCCGGCAATCAGCAGCGGTTTTTGCATGAGAAGGCCAAAATCCACGAACATGCCCACGGACATGAAAAACAGGCCCAGAAGAAGCCCGCGAAAGGGCTGAATATCGGCCACAATCTGGTGGCGGTAATGCGAATCTGCAAGCAGTAATCCTGCCAGAAATGCGCCAAGCGCCATAGAAAGTCCAACAGCTTCCATCAGCCACGCGGTGCCCAGCACAAGCAAAACTGCCGCCGCAATAAAGACTTCTGCATTATGGCTGGCAGCTATCAGCCGCAGGGCCGGCGTTATGATGAACCGTCCTGCAATAATCACAGCAACGATTACAAGAAAGCCCTGTATAAAAGCAAAGCCGCTGTCTCCTGTTACTGATGTGTCATGGGCCAAAAAGGACACGAGAGTAAGCAGCGGCACGACCGCTAAATCCTGCAGTAGCAAAATAGAAAAAGAGGTGCGCCCGGCAATGCTCTCCATTTGATTTTTTTCGGTCAATGTCTGGAGGCCGAAAGCAGTGGAAGAAAGGGCCAGGCTGAAGCCTATTATGATGGCAACATTTGTTGGCATTCCCAGATATAATGCGGCCCCTGATAAAATGATGCCCGTTACCATGAGCTGAAACAGCCCAAGCCCGAATACCATGCGCTTCATCGCCAGTAAGCGGGTGAAATTCAGTTCAATTCCGATGATAAACAAAAGAAAAACAACGCCGAAATCGGCAATATGGCGGATTTCCTCAACCTGACTTATCAGCCCAAACCCCCAGGGACCAACAATTGCACCAGCTGCTAGATATCCCAGTACAGAGCCCAGGCCGAGGCGCTGAAAAACCGGTACGGTTATTACAGCTGCCGCCAAAAGAAAAAGTATGTGGGTTAGGTAAAGGGTTTCCGGCACGGTTTCTCCATCCTCCTGATCATAGAACATGTTCTATACGTTTGGGAAATCGGGTCAAACGAATCTGGCCGGGCATGATAGGTTATGGCAGGGTGTCAGGGTTTTTATCACTTGAATTATTTCTTCATATGAACCAACCTCTGGCGTATAATTCAACGTTGGTTGTTACAGGAGTATAACCGTGAAAATTGAAAATACAGTTGCCATTGTGACCGGCGGAGCGTCGGGGCTGGGAGAAGCCACGGTTCGAAATTTTGTTGAAGGCGGCGGCAAAGTTGCGGTGTTTGATTTGAATGCGCAGCGTGGTGATAAACTGGTGGCGGAATTAGGTGAGGCAGTGGTGTTTCACGAGGTTGATGTTACCAGTGAAGAAAGCGTTGTGGCGGCGGTCAATAGCGTGGTGGAGCATTTTGGTCGCATAGACATATGCGTTAATTGCGCGGGCATTGCCTTTGGTATCAAAACCATGGGCAAAGACGGGCCGCACCCGCTGGATGCTTTTAAGAAAGTTCTTGATATCAATGTCACCGGCACTTTCAATGTGTTTCGCCTGGCGGCGGAAAAGATGGCGGAAAATGAACCGGGTAAAGACGGTGAGCGCGGGGTGATTATCAATACGGCTTCGGTGGCGGCTTTTGAGGGGCAAAAAGGGCAGGTGGCCTATTCTGCTTCAAAGGGAGCGATAGCAGGCATGACTTTGCCTGTTGCGCGTGATCTGGCATTTTACGGCATTCGCATCTGTACTATAGCGCCGGGATTGTTTTTAACGCCATTGTTTGAAGGGCTGGGTAAAGAAGTGTGTGATACACTGGCTAAAGATGTGCCTTTCCCGCGCCGGCTTGGTGCGCCATCTGAATATGGTGATATGGCGCGAACGATTGTCGAGACACCTTATCTCAATGGTGAAACCATCCGGCTGGATGGGGCGATACGGCTGGCTTGAGGGTTTGAGATGAGCGCGCCACTTGCCGGATTAAATGTGATTGAATTTGCCGGACTTGGTCCCGCACCACTGGCGGGGCAATTGCTGGGCGATCAGGGGGCGCAGGTTATTGTTATTGACCGCGCGAGCGGCCAGACATTTGACAAAGAACCCAACCGGCGCGCCAAGCGTTCGATTGCGCTTAATCTCAAACATGAGCAGGGGATTGGACTTGCCAATATTCTTGTGTCGAAGGCTGATGTGCTGATTGAGGGATTTCGACCCGGCGTAATGGAGCGGTTGGGGCTTGGGCCTGATGAATGTATGGAACTCAATCCTCGCCTGATTTATGCGCGCATGACCGGTTGGGGGCAGGAGGGGCCGCTTGCCTCTACCGCCGGGCATGATTTGAACTATCTGGCAACTACGGGCGCCCTGCATGCCATGGGCAAAGCTGGAGAGCCGCCGATGCCGCCGCTTAATCTGGTGGCGGATTATGGCGGTGGCACGATGTTTTTGCTGTTCGGGATTTTATCCGCAATTTACGAACGCGAAAAATCAGGTATGGGTCAGGTGGTGGATGGTGCGATGGTGGATGGGGTGATTGCGATGATGGGGCTGGTTCATGGACAGATTGGCCAGGGGGTTTGGGAAAACAAACGCCAGTCAAACTGGCTCGATGGGGCGGCACCGTTTTATCGTTGTTATGAATGTAATGACGGGAAATTTTTATCGGTGGGATGTATTGAACCGCAGTTTTTTGCCGAATTTGTTAATCTGGCAGGCCTGCCGGAAGATTTTATCAACCAGCAGATGGACAAAAAAGCCTGGCCTCAAATGAGCGCCTATATTGCCGGTTATCTGAAAAGCAAATCGCGCGATGAGTGGGCGGGGATATTTGAAGGCAGCGATGCGTGTGTTTCACCGGTGTTGAATTTTGAAGAAGCGGCGCGCTATCAACACAATGTGGCGCGAGGAAACTTCGTTGAGATAAACCACGTTACTCAAAGTGCACCCGCACCGCGATTTTCGCGCAGTAATGGCGGTGTGTCTTCAGGGCCGGTGGTATCGGGCAGTGATTGCGATAGTATATTGAAAGAGGTCGGGCTGGAAAGCGATGAAGTGGCACGGCTCAAAGAAGTTGGAGCGATTACATGAATACTGTTTTATACGAAAACAATGGAGCCATCGCCACCATTACGCTTAACCGGCCCGAGAAATTCAATGCCCTCGATACGCAGATGCGTAAGGAATTATTGCAGGCGATTGAGCGGGCAGAGGGTGATGATGGCGTTCGCATCGTCATTATGAAAGGCAATGGGCCGGGTTTTTGTGCCGGGGCTGATCTGGGCGTGGCTTTGGGCAAAGAGCCGATCAGCAATCAGTTGGAAAATGAATATAAACCGTTTTTGATGGCTATTCACGAGGGGGAGAAGATTTATATTTCGCAGGTGCATAAAACAGCGGCAGGCATTGGCGGGGCGCTGGCGATGACCTGCGATTTTTGTGTGATGGCGGATAATGCAAATATCTATCTGGCCTTTGCGGCGATCGGCATTGTGCCTGATGGTGGTAAAACCTGGCACCTGCTGCATGGCATGGGCTATTCGCGTGCGCTGCAAACCATCATAGAAGGGCGAAAAATCCCGGCTGCTGAATGTCTGGCGCTTGGGCTGGTGAACAAGGTTGTAGCGGAGGCTGAACTTGAAAAGGCTACGCGTGAATGGGCGGTAGAACTGGCAAAGGGTGCGCCTCTGGCGCAGCGCGCGGCAAAAAGATTGCTAAAGAAAGTTGGTGCGGTATCTTATGGTGAAGCGATATCGCTTGAGGCAATTGAGCAGGATGTATTAACGCGCAGCGAAGATTGTGTGAACGCGGTTGATGCATTCATGAACAAGCGCAAAGTTGAATTCAAAGGGAAATAGCGTGATGAGACTGGCAGCAAAAACAGCGATCGTCACCGGTGGCGCATCGGGATTTGGTGAAGGCATTGCCCAGGTATTTCACGAGCAGGGGGCCAATGTTGTCATTGCCGATTTGAATGGTGAGGGTGCCGTTGGTGTTGCCAAAGAACTGGGGGAGAGGGCACTTGGCCTGCAGTGTGATGTCACTATTCTTGATGATTTAAAAAGTGTTGTGGCACAAAGTATCTCACAGTTCGGGCGGGTTGATATTGTTGTCAACAATGCGGGGTGGAGCCACAAAAACCAGCCTATGCTTGAAGTGAGCGAAGCGGAATTTGATAAGGTTTTTGAAATCAACGTCAAATCGATTTACCAGATGTCGAAGGCGGTTATTCCGCATATGCGTGAAAACAAAAATGGCGTGATTATCAATATCGGTTCCACTGCGGGTAAACGCCCGCGCCCGGGATTGTCCTGGTATAATGCCACAAAAGGGGCGGTGAACCTGTTGTCTAAATCGATGGCGGTGGAACTGGCGCCGGATAATATCCGGGTCAATTGTATCGCGCCGGTGATTGGTGCCACCGCCCTGCTGGAGACATTCATGGGGGAGAAAGATACGCCCGAAGCGCGGGCTAAATTTATGGCTGGTATTCCGCTGGGGCGGTTTTCCACACCGCGCGATATTGCCAATGCGGCACTATATTTTGCCAGCGATGAGGCGGATTTTATTACCGGTGTGGTGATGGAAGTTGATGGTGGGCGCTGTATCTAAATCCAAAGCACTAATGTTGCAGGGCACCGGCTCCAATGTTGGTAAAAGCATGCTGGTGGCGGGCTTGTGTCGGGCAGCGAAAAAACGCGGCCTGAAAGTGTTGCCGTTTAAACCGCAAAACATGTCGAACAATGCAGCCGTTGCCTTGTGTGAAGATGGCACAAGCGGTGAAATCGGTCGGGCGCAATGGTTGCAGGCGCTGGCCTGCGGGGTTGCTCCATTGGTGGATATGAACCCGGTCCTGCTCAAACCTCAGTCGGAAACCGGTTCGCAGGTTGTGGTGCATGGCAAGGTTATTGGCAATGCCAAAGCGCGTGAATATCAGGCAATGCGTCCGCAATTGCTGGCTTCAGTGATGGAGAGTTATGAGCGGCTTAAATCCCAGGCTGATATAATTATCGTTGAAGGGGCGGGGTCGCCGGCTGAAATTAACCTGCGAAAAGGCGACATTGCCAATATGGGTTTTGCACTGAAGGCCGATGTGCCGGTGGTGCTGGCAGGAGACATTGACCGTGGCGGGGTGATTGCCTCACTGGTGGGTACGCACACGATATTGGATGCCAAAGATCGCGCGCAGATAAAGGGATTTATCATCAATAAGTTTCGTGGGGATGTCAGCTTGTTTGATGAGGGTCGTGAGCAGATTACGGCGTTTACCCGCTGGCGTGATTTTGGTGTTTTACCGTGGCTTGAGGTGATGGGGAGATTGCCGGAGGAAGATTCGGTCTGGTTTTCAGGTGTGAAAAATGATGGTTCAGGCAGTATCAAAATTGCCGTGCCGGTTTGCGACAGGATTGCAAATTTTGATGATTTTGATCCGTTGGCGGCGGAGGATGATATCAATCTGGTGTTCGTAAAAAATGGTGAAACTATTCCGGGTGATGCTGATTTGATTATTCTGGCCGGGTCGAAATCTACTATTGGCGACATGGCGCAGATGGAAGCCAATGGCTGGGCGCAGCAGATAAAGCAACATGCAAAAGATGGCGGGCGGGTGATTGGAATTTGTGGCGGCTACCAGATGTTAGGCATGCATATTGGTGACCCTGATAAAATCGAGGGCAATGTGAGCGAAATTGCCGGGCTTGGATTGCTTGATATTAAGACGGTATTGGCCCCGGAAAAAACCGTTCGTATCAGTGAAGCGTTGAGCGTCGAATTTGATGTGCCGGTAAGGGGTTATGAAATTCATACAGGTGCGACAACCGGCAGGGATTGTGAGCGTGCGATGCTGGAGATTGATGGCAGGCCGCACGGTGCGCGTTGCGTTGAGGGGAAAATAAGCGGGTGCTATCTGCATGGGTTGTTTGGAAATGATGCCTATCGCAGGCGATTGCTGAATTCACTCGGCGGGCAAAGCGATGGTGAAAATCACATTGAAAATATTGATAAGGCACTGGATGAACTGGCAATGGAGATTGAACAGCATATTGATGTGGAAGGGTTGTTGGGCCTTGCCGGGCATTAACGCGTATTCATCCAATATTTCCATTGACCCTACCCCTATTCCCCCGCTACACATGACCACACAAATGGTTCCCATGATTGCTTCACGGCTTTCGGGAATAATAGGGAACAGGAACGAGCGGACCCAAACAGGGCGCTTGAAACCTGGCCGACCCCGCGACTGTAATGTGGTAAGGGGCTGATTGATGACCACTGGAATTTGTCAAAAATTCCGGGAAGGCTTTCAGCACCATTTGAGCCATCAGCCAGGAGACCTGCCGTTTGTCAGACAAGGTTCGCAGTTTTGCGGATATTTTATGAGCACCACGGAGGTTGATATGCTCTCACAACAAATCACAAGCCAGACATCAGGTCTGGAAATTTCTGATACAACGCGCATTGGAGCAGGGCTGTTTGCTTTGTTTTTTGGCGCTTTTTTGCTCTATTTTACGGTATTTGCGCAGGCCAGTGTATTACACAATGCTGCCCATGATACGCGTCATGCAATAACTGCTCCCTGTCACTGAATTCTCTTCATGTTGACGAGAATTTTGCTCGCTGCCCTTCTGGCAGGCGTGCTGTCCGGCGTATTCGTCACGGCAGCGCAGGAACTTCGGGTGACGCCTTTGATAATCGAGGCGGAGACCTATGAAAATGTCGGTGTTGCTCCTGATACGGGCATTGAACGCACTTTCTTTACGTTTGTTACCAATGTCCTGGTAGGCGTGTCGTTCGCGCTGATTTTGACTGCGGGGGTACTGCTTACCAAAACCTCGCTGGATCTGCGTTCCGGCCTTGTCTGGGGGATGGGTGGTTTCATTGCATTTGTGCTGGCACCAAACTTCGGACTTTCGCCGGAATTGCCGGGGATGGCGGCGGCTGAATTACCCTCGCGTCAAGGCTGGTGGATTTTCACGGTTATGGCCACAGCAGCAGCGTTGCTGATTTTTGCCTTCAAGCAAAAGATATTCTGGATGCTGGGAGGTTTGGCACTGCTGTTAGCGCCTCATATCTATGGTGCGCCGGTGCTGGCCACTGCCCAAAGCGTAGTGCCTGCCTCTCTTGCTGCTCAATTTGCGGTGGCGACAATTGTGACATCTTTGCTGTTCTGGCTGGTTTTGGGCGGCGTTCTAGGCTGGCTGGTGGAGCGTGTCACAGGTAACCAGGGTTTGAAGGGGCAACCATCATGATCTCAACAACAGAGCATCCAAATTGAGTGCCGTAGTCTCCCTTTTGCTGGGTGGTGCGCGTTCGGGCAAGAGTGCTTTTGGAGAAAATCTGGTGAAAATCAGCGGGCTGAAACCGGTTTATCTGGCAACAGCACGTGGGCTTGATGGTGAAATGGTTGAACGCATCGAGCTTCACCGCGCGCGCCGTGAAGCCTCCACCGGGGCAAAATGGGAAACGGTTGAAGAGCCGCTGGCACTGGCCGATGCCCTGCAAAACTGCGCCTATAGCGGGCACATGGTACTGGTTGATTGTCTGACATTGTGGGTCAGTAATCTGATGGAAGCGGGTGCGAATGTGGAGCGTGAAGCGGCCAATCTGGTGCAAAGCCTTGATGGACTTCAAGCGCCGGTGGTGTTTGTCGCCAACGAAGTTGGTTTGGGAATTGTGCCTGATAATGCCCTGGCGCGGGAATTTCGCGATCTGGCAGGGTTGGTGAACCAGAAAATTGCGGCGCGGGCCGATGAAGTATTTTTTATCGCTGCGGGTTTGCCGTTGATAATGAAATCAAAGGATTAGAAATTATGGCAACGCAGAAAATTCCGGCAACTGTAATTACAGGCTTTTTGGGGGCTGGAAAAACCACACTTATTCGAAATCTGCTGCAAACGGCAGGCGGGCGGCGCATTGCGCTGATTATCAATGAATTTGGTGATCTGGGGGTGGATGGTGATGTGTTGAAGGGGTGCGGGGAAGCTACCTGTACGCAAGATGACATAATTGAACTCACCAATGGCTGCATCTGCTGCACGGT
>JAKISV010000072.1 GCA_021648425.1 Rhizobiaceae bacterium | reverse complement strand
AACCGCTCTCGACGCGGATAATGGGCTCTCCCCCCTCCACCCATGTGTCCGTACCCCAGACATTCGAGGGCGTACAGCCCGGAGCACCGGGGCCCATCGCGGTGTAGCCCGTTGTCATGAAAAATTGAACAACGGTCGGCATGTCCTGGGTCCCGCGACGGCCAGAAAGCTGGAGGTGCACCAGGCCCGTCGAGGAAACATCATTCTCCGAATTGGTGTCATCCAAAGTGAAAGAACGCGTGACGCTTAGCCCCATTGGCTCCGATAGCCCCTGAAATTGAAGCCAGCATGTCGGTGTCCCAAAGAGCACTGAATTCGTCCACTCTTTCGGATCCAAAAAACTAATTGCGTCAATATCTGTCGTACCATCGGTACCCACGATCCTGACCACCTCCGCCGGGGCCGGAGGCGGGTTGCCGCCTGTCGCCGGTGGCTGACTCATCAATGTACTGTTCGTCCCCGAGTAGGGATCCCCATTGATTGAGTAGTGGAGTATCAACTGTGAGCGGGGTGCTGCAAGTTGTGTGGAGTAGGCGAGTGTTCCGCGAGTTGGGTCCACAGCGAGCGCGTCGACATTGTCTTCTGCCCCCAAATCAAGGGCTTCCCAAGCCTTGTAGAGAACAGGTGAGCTCCATGCTCCGGGCTGCTGCGTCTCGTCCCACACGATCACGTAGATGTCAGCAGGATGAGCGGGACGGCCCGCAGTAAAATTGCCAGCCGCCTGGTTGAGGTCCAAAGCGCTAGTAGGCGTTAGCGAAAAATAAAACTCCCCGGGTTCACCAAAGATCAGCTCAGGCCCGGGAACTGGAGCAAAAGAGAGCACGCCCAAGGCGAAATCCATGGCCCCGATGTCCTCTGGCCCATTCTGAGGGAAGCTCATCGTCTCACGTGTTTGAGAAACGAAAACTCCACCAACAACGCTGGGATCAAGCCCCTGACTCTCTTCAAAATAGTGTGAGAACAGATCGGCCCCAGGGGACCGGCCGTTCAAACCAGCTCGGTCAAACATGCCTTGTCTAGGCCCCGAGCTAGTGTTGCTAACCGAGAAAACGACGCCTAGCCAACGCCCTTGGGTGGACAATACCGGGACGCCGCACGCCGCCAATGCCCGCAAGACTGTCACCGCAATGGTGGAGCAGGGCGTTGACCAGTGTGCCAGACCAGTTGCCTGGAGCAGGGTGCACGACCATGCCCGCAGGTTTATTAATGACAATCAGATGGTCGTCTTCAAACAGGACTTCCAGGGGAATATTTTCCGGCTGGGGGATGGGTTGGTCAGGTTCTGGAATTTGCAGGTTGATCTTGTCATTTAATTTCAGGCGGTAATTGGGTTCGCGATTGGGGGTTCCATTAACAGTGACATTTCCCTGCTTGATCAGTGCTTTTATTCGAGAGCGAGAAACATGAGATGGCATGGCGGCCGTAACAAAAGCATCAAGGCGTTGTTTTATGGCGTCTTCACCGGCAATCAGTTCGGTTTGGCCTTCACCTGGGGGGCGGGATGGGTTAGGACCATCGTTCATAACTTATCCTTGCGTTTAAAGAGATGCCTAACATGAATGCCAATAACATGAATACCGGTACCAACGATGAAGATGCACCGCTTGATCCGGCGGTGGAACGGGTGCGCGCCAAGATGATGCGGCTGATGGGAATTTCCGTTGCAATCATGATGGTTGGACTTATGGCGGTAATTGGCGCGATATTCTACAAGATTTATGGGGGTGAAGAAGAAAATACTGCCCAGGATCGCGTGATTGAGCAAAATGTGGCGGGTATTTCGAATGGGGAAATAGATATACCCCAGGGCAGTAAAATTGTGAAAGCTGAATTAAGTGGCGGGCAGATATTGCTGACACTTGAAAAACGCGAAGGTGGGATTGCCCTTTGGGTTTACGATATGGCCAACAACCAGGTGACAGCGAAAATTACCGTCAATCAATAATCATTGTTGAAACGGGTTGGAAAACTTCGGATCGCTGAGTAATTTACGGTCGGTAAGCGTTTGCAGAAATGCAATGAGGGCGGCCTTTTGTGACGGGTTGAAATTAAAACGGCGCGGTTTGCCATTTTCAGCCTTCAGCGGGGCTCCCAGATTGGGGTGGTTTTTGATCTGTGTTGAATAATGGTCAATGACTGCGCCAAGGCTGACAAACCTGCCGTCGTGCATATAGGGTGCGCGAACTGCGATATTGCCTAAGGATGGCGCACGGAATTTCCCCATATCAGTTTCCAGGCCAGTGATGACACCAATTCCCCGGTCTTTGGAACTGTCGATATCCAGGCCGTTATTTTCACCTGAAGAGGGTGCGATAAAGGCTTCGCCAAGATGACAGGCGGCGCAGCTTTTAAGGAATATATTTTTCCCCTGATTTTGTTGAAGACTGAAAGATGGAAAGTCCTGCGCGCGGTCAGAAACCATGCGACGGGCTTTGTCATAAGGTGAGTTGGTTGAGACAATCGAAGATATGAATCCGGTCAGGGCAGCAGCTATATTGTTTTCTTTTATTTCAATTTTGCCAAAGGCATTTTCGAACAGTTGTGAATAATAAGGTTGGTCTGAAACTCGTGATACCAAACTTCCCCTCTTTAAGCCCATTTCTATTGGGTCGTGGATTGGGATCAAAACCTGCTGCTTCAGATTGGCGGCTCGTTGATCCCAGAAATATCGCCCGTTGGTGTTAAACAATGCGTTGGTGAGGCCCATGGCGCTGCGTGAAGTGATTGTACCTTCAAAGCCGATGGAAAATCGGGACGGATCGTCAAAACCGTTTTGCTGTTTGTGGCAGGAACCACAAGAGACCAGTTTGTTGGCGGAAAGGTTTTTGTCATAAAACAATACCCTGCCAAGGGTAGCCAGATGGTTGTTCTGATTGTCGGTATTATTGTACGATGGCAATTGGGTCGCTGTTTTTAATGATAAATCTCTGGGAAAACTGTAGTCAAACGGCTTGTCGGGTAGAACAGGAATGGGGTTTGCCGGATTTTCCTGCGCAATGACTGGGGCGTTCACCAGCAACAATCCGATTATTCCAAATTGTCGGGTGGTTTGCCTGAAAAATCCCATAGCGGGTTTTTACCCTATCCGGCTGCATCCTGCAGGGCCCTGATACGGTCGGCTAATGATGCAGGTTGACCGGTGCTGGTTGATTTATCTTTTTTGCCGCTGCGGGTTGGTTTCACATTATTCTGGCGTGATAAAATCTCATGGATTGGTGAATTATCGCCTTCAAGTGCGGCTGTCATGGCGGTTACCTGGGCGGCAAGATCATTAATGCGTTCTCGCAGAATTGAGTTTTCCCGGCGTTCGGTTTCCCAATTTTGAGAACTGTTATTATTGTGGTGAGAAAGTTTGTCGGCAAGCTCATCGCGTTCAGCTGAAAGCAATTCAACTTTCTGAGCCAGATCGGTTTTTTCTTCTTCAAGAGAGGTCATAGCTTTTTCAACGTTGTCGTTGGAGGCGTCGTGTAACAGTGCTTCCATTTGCAGATTTGATTGTGCCAGTTTAGCCTCGAGTTCGACATTCATGGACTGGAGATTCACAAGTTGAGAAGTCAATTCAGCGTTGGCGGCATCGTCATTGCTTGAAGTGTCGCGCAATCTGGCCAACTCGCGCTCATGTCTTTCCAGGCGCTGGGCATCAGCAGACAATTGCTTGCTGGCGGACTTGAGTTTCATTTTCAACTCTTCTTTGCTTGCTGTTTCTGCTGCCAGGCGTGATTTGATTTTTGCCAGTTCGGTCTTTAGTTTTTTTGACGCGCCATCGGGTGAAGCGGATTGATCAGCCAGATCATGAATATCCAGCTTGTCGGTAAGATTTTCGAGTTCGGTTTGTTTTGCCACCAATTCTATTTTACTGCTGTCAAAATTTGTCTGAGACTTTTCGTAGCGCTGGCGCATCTGTTCAAGTTCCAGGGCTTTTTGATCAAGATTTTCACGGGTTTCATTGAGGCGCTGGTTGGTTTTTTCCAGTTGCTCTTCGCGCTGTTGCAGTTGAATGCGCAGTTCACCGGATTTGGTTTGAAGTTCCTCAATAGCATGAATTTTGTCACCCTGCTCTTCGGCTAAACGGGCAATGTCATCGCGCTTTCGATTGATTTCGATAATTTGGGTGGAAGCCTTTTCGCGCAGTTCATCAACGCTCATTTCCAGGCGCCTTGTGCTCATGGCAAATTCTGCGCGCAACTGGTCTTTGTCGGCTTGTATTTCATTCAAGGTGAGGGGGACGGATCGCTCAATACGCCGTTTTGTCAAGGAAATCGCCCGCTGCCAGATAACCGGCGAAATCATCAACGCCAGAAGTGCTGCGGCCAGAAATCCCAATAAAAAATAAAGTATGCTTTCTAGCACGTTACAACTCACTAACTCAAAATACGGTATTTATCAGTTTGTAATTGGCAGCTTTCGGGTGCTGCCAGCTTACGCACTGTCCCTATAGGAATTGGGTTATCAATTGTTACATGCTTATAGGCATGCGTCCAATTAAAGAGTTTGTTAACGTTAAAATAATTTCCAGCTGTGGCGATTATCACACTGTTTGAATGTTACTTCAGTTCCAGGTGATTAAAATGGATTGATGCGCGGCGTACTGCGGATTTTCAGGTAACCAATGTTGATGCCAAGACGTGCGCCAACTCCGGTTCTGATGGGAACCAGATAAACGCCCTGATTGGCAAGCACCGTCACGCCTACACCACCGATGAGAAAAGCTGCACCTGATACGCCGAAATATCGGCGGTAAATGTTTTCAACAGCGGGCAGATTATATACCAGCATCATTGTGCGGTTGCCATCTGCGCCATAGTCCCAGCCAATTGATGGTCCCTGCCAGAACAGTTTATGATCTCCGGCATTTTTTGTGTATAACACACCCTCACCGTAACGAAGGCCGCCAATGAAAGCGCCGCCGGCTTCTTCGCCAAGAATATAACCATTAGGCTGACCGCGTTTTGCAAATACTTTTTCAATGGCTGTTGCGATACCGCCGGAGGTGGACTGGAAAAAACCATGACCGGCATCAACTACCTCGCGCATGGAATAGCGGTCCGAAGGCTGGGCGCGCGCCTGTTGAGCAGTGGCGAGGACCACAGAAAACATCGCGACAAAGGCGAGTAGTTGAATTAGCAGCGGCAGACCACGCAGCGGTTTTTGCATCGGGTCACGGTAATTATGGATATTCATTGGTTGTTCTCCGGCATGTCGCCAATGATATAAGAATCGAATGGCGGTTTGAATTTGTATTATGCCTGCCTGTTAGGCTGTATTTGTGGCAAAGTTGGTCTCTTTGCTCTTGTTTCAATATTTTGGCAGGAAAACTTTGCCAGAATATGAACAGTTTGCGATTGATGAAAATAATCAGGCTTCTTTCCAACATTCCAGCTTTTGTGTATCGAGCATCATAACCCGCAGGCGAGTGATTCGGTTCATTGGCGAAATTTGATGCAGTGCAAAAAATGAGGATGAACTTATGAAAGAATTACCGGCACTTGGTGGCATGGATCTGGCGGCATTGCTTTGCAGCAGGGTTTGTCACGATATAATTTCTCCGGTTGGAGCGATTGCCAACGGCCTTGAGTTGCTGGATGAAGAAACAGATGAAGAAACCAAGACCATTGCAAGAGAGCTGATTGTATCTTCTTCTAAAAACGCGTCGTCAAAACTGCAATTTTGCCGAATTGCTTTTGGTGCAGCAGGTTCAGCGGGGGCTGATATTGATACGGGCGATGCAGAGAGCGTGGCTCATGCATATTTTGCCACGGAAAATAAAACAGACCTTGAATGGATTGGCGAGCGCGTTTTGTTGCCCAAGAACAAGGTGAAACTTCTTTTGAACCTGCTGTTGGTTTCTCTGGGGGCTATTCCGCGCGGTGGAAGTGTGAGGTCTGAAATTATTGACCCGCATGGCAGCCCGACATTCACGGTAGTGTGTAATGGGACTAAAGCGCGCGTACCGCCGTTGTTTTTAGATCTGCTGAATGGAACGTTTGAAGATAATCTTGATGCCCATGCAATTCAGCCGGTTTATACACTCATGCTGGCGAAAGAAGCGGGAATGGAAGTTTCCGCAATCCTTCAGGGCGAAAGTGTAATATTTACGGCTAAATCGGCCTAATAACCCTCAGCAGTGGAATCGATAATATTTTTCAGAAACGCATGCACTTCGACACTTAGGGGGTCGGCGCTGTCCAGATTGCCAAAATCCGGGTTGCGATAGCCGATTGTCACCATGCCGGGCGTTTTTGTGGTTTCAAATGCGTAAACCAGGAACGGACAGATCGCCAGGTTGCCTGCATCGCTTGCAGCCGCTTTGTGGGTTAGTTTTGAAGAGCAAAACAACAAATATTGTGCCTGCTTGTAGACCAGTTCAGATTTGTTGGTGGAGCCGGTTGCTGCTTCCTGGGTACGCTCCAGCATGGCTGCGACATCACCGGTATAATCAACGCCAAGCCCGATATTAACAATCGCGTCCTTCAGATCGAACAAAACATCTTCGAATTCACCCTCAAGGGTTTTTGTATATTTTTCCTGAGAAAATGCAGGAGGAGTTATGAATGCTATTGTGAGGGCCAGCAAGCTTGCCAGGATTGAATATTTCATTGATTTGTTCCTTTATTTGTTGTCGCCGCGAGAGGCAAAAAGGTGCTGAAATGCTTCGGTTATTGATCCGTGAACGAGAAAGTGCAGGCCAAGCCAGGCACCACTAAAAATGCCTATCAGGGCAATGGGGGCTGAATAGGCCAGAGTTGAAAATGCCGAGATGCCCTGGCCGATTGTGCAGCCAAGAGCAAGAACGCCGCCAAAACCCATCAGCATTCCACCCATCATTTGACGACGCAGCTCACGTGCATCATCGCAGGCTTCCCATCGAAAATAACCCTGAACAATTGTTGTAACCGCTGCGCCAAAGATTACGCCAACGGTTGCGCCGATACCAAATTTCAGGGTCGAACCGGTCATGGTCATGACGTACATCAGGGTTTCACCCAGCGGTGCAGAAAAGGTTAGAGATTCGAGCCTGTAAGGGTCAAAATCATCTGCGGCCAGAATGCCCGTAGTAAACCAGCCCCAGACAATCATCAAACCAATCAGTGCGCCAGCTACTATGCTTTTATATTTTTTTCGAAACTTCGATGAAAATAATACGGCCGCTATCATGATGGCTGCTACTGCGTAGGCCCACATATTTGGTGTGCCAAAAAACATTTCCGCTGCTTTGTGGGCTAGTCCGGCAGGTTGGTCAGGGATGGTTGCTTCAGGAAATAACCCGATGCGCAAATAGGCGCCAGCGCCGCTCAACGTGGCGTAGGCGGTGATGCCCATGACCAGAAAAGTGACGACTGATTTCAGATCACCACCGCCAATTCTTGCCAATGCGCCAAATCCACAGGTGCCAACAAGCGACATGCCCAGCCCGAATATTAATCCACCTGCCAGGGTGGCTATCAGGGTGGTGGGCGTTGCCAGGTAAAATGCGGTGCCGATATCGATTGAAGTAAACTGATCCAGAGCAAATGTGCCGATAATTGCCACGGCAATCGCCAGGGTCCACATGCGAAACCGGTCGTAATTACCGGCAAAAATGGCATCTTCAACAGCGCCCAGGGAGCAGAAATTTCCCCATCGCGCAGCAAACCCCAGGCCGGTGCCTGCGACCAGTCCACCCATTGCGGCGATCGTTCCTGGCGTCAGTTCTTCCATTCGCCTCCATCCATTCCAAGACCTGAATTTTCAGGCATTGTCATGGCATCCTATTGGATAAGGGATGATTGAGGCAAGTGGTAGCTGGTCTGTTCAGCTGTCAATATTAGTTGAGAATTGAGGGAATTAGCATTCTGGTCTGCAAAACCGGCATGTTTGCAGCGGGTATTTCATTGCCCTTGCTGGGTTAATTACGAAATTCATCCTATAATTCGACATTACTAGAATAATGGTTGAATAGAGTTATTTTTATGCTATTCTTTTGTCCATGGAAGTATCTGCGATCGCTAAACGAATGAATGCACTTGGCAATGAGACGCGTCTGGCAGTATTTCGTGCGCTGGTGCGAGCCGGGCCAAACGGAGTATCTGTGGGCCGTATTCGTAACAGTCTTAATATCCCCGCTTCCACACTTACCCATCACCTGCATCGATTAATTGATGCAGGACTGGCCTGTCAGAAGCGACAGGGTACGCTACTTATGTGTTTTGCGGAATTTGAAGCAATGACTGGAACATTCCAGTTTTTCGTAAATGAATGCTGTGCAGAAGCCAGCGACGGTAAAGTTAGAAAATTGGAGAACTGCTTATGAGTGAAACAATTACGCAGGTGGTAAAGAAGGGTTATGGTGCGGTTGCGCGTGAAGGATTGTCTTCTGAAAATGAAGGCATTGCCAATATTGCAAAGGCATTTGGTTATAGCCAGGCGGAATTAAACAGCATTCCAGCCCAGGCCAATATGGGACTTTCGTGTGGTAACCCCACCGCAATGGCCAGTCTGCAGCCCGGTGAATGCGTGGTTGATCTGGGTTCTGGCGGTGGGCTGGATGTATTTCTTGCTGCTGCCAAAGTTGGTGCAGGCGGCAGGGCCATTGGCATTGATATGACTGAGGATATGGTGGCGCTTGCGCGGCGCAATGCTGAAAAATCCGACTATCAGAATGTGGAATTTCATCTGGCTGAGATTTCAGCCATGCCACTGGAGACAAACAGCGTTGACTGCATTATTTCGAATTGCGTGCTCAATCTGGTAGAGGACAAGGATGCTGCGCTGCAGGAAATATTCCGTGTTCTCAAACCCGGTGGTCGGTTGGCGATTTCTGATATTGCTTTGAAACAGGAACTTCCCAAGGCTGTAAGAGAAGATGTTGCGGCCTGGACCGCCTGCATTTCAGGGGCTATTTCGTTTGATGAAAACCATACGAAACTTATTGCAGCAGGATTCAGCGGTGTGATTATTACCGATTCGGGTTCTGATTTGAACAGTTATCAGGAAGGTGGCGGTGATGGTTGTTGCGCGCCGGTCGTGGATGCAAAAACACAATCATCCTGCTGTGGTTCGAGCGTAAATGACGATGCAGCCAAAAAGACTGCCTATCATGACCATATGGCGGATTTGATGGAGAATATCGATTTCAATGAATTTGCGGCAAGCGTGAAGATATTTGCAATCAAGCCTGAATGAGTTGCGGTCTTAGCAAAACAGATCGTAGATTAAATCAATCGAACGCCTGACGCGATCATCAGACAGAGAATAATAGATAGTTTTACCCTCACGGCGGGTAGTTACCAACCCTTCAAGGCGCAGGCGGGCCAGTTGCTGGGATACGGCGGCCTGGCGTGCGGACAGCATTTCCTCCAGCTCAGCTACAGAGCATTCGCGGTCGGCCAGACGGCACAAGATGATCAGACGGCCTTCATGGGCGAGTGCCTTGAGGAAATCAGTCGCCTCTTTGGCGCTTTCCATCATGCCATCAAGATCCTGTTCTTTGATGTTTTCAGTGTCGAGGGTTTGTAAATCGGTCAATATCAAATACCAATAGTTTAAAAATTATTCCTGAAATCAAGTTATCCTGTAGGCTTTTTAGCCTGTTTGGGGAGTTTGTCCAACATTTGTCCCAACAAATACCAGAAATATTCATCTCCGGGATAGCCGCGCAGTCGGGCAACCTCCTTGCCTTCGTTCATCAAAATGAATGTTGGCGTGAATCTGCCCAACTCGACATCTGCTAAATCAGCGGGTTTATCTTCATAAATATCCACATGGCGAACGGGCGCGCGCTTGCCTTCTGCGGTTTTGTCATAAATTCCGCCAATTTCCTCATGCCATTTTTCGCACCATTCGCAGTATTCCTGCTCAACCATGATCAGTTCGGTGGAATTTTGAGCATAAACCTGCGGTGTAAACCACAAAAAACCCAGCGCGAATATTGCCACTGATAAAATGGTATATTTCGATTTCATCGCTATTTCCACCTATTGCAAATTGATAACAAAGGATGCATGTTCAAATCTATATACATGAATATAACGGTTTTGGGAGTAAATCGCAATGGAGTTTGACGTCGGGTATGCCGGGTCGTTTCTTGCGGGCATTATTTCATTTCTTTCTCCTTGCGTGCTGCCGCTGGTGCCGCCTTATCTCGCTTATATGGCGGGTGTCTCAATTCAGGATATGTCGGATAATGAACGTCCACCTGCGGTGTCGATAAAAGTTATTCTTACCTCGATAATATTCGTATTGGGCTTTGCCACAGTATTTGTGGCGCTTGGAGCAAGTTTTTCATTCATCGGATCATATGTGACCGAATATTTCGAAGTGCTTAGCTATGTGGCCGGTGCGGTCATAATCGTGTTTGGGCTGCACTTCCTGGGGGTTTTCAAAATCGGGCTGTTTTATAGAGAGGCGCGCTTTCAGGTCGCTAACAAACCGCTTGGTTATCTGGGTGCCTATCTGATGGGGCTGGCCTTTGCATTTGGGTGGACGCCCTGTGTGGGCCCTGTTCTGACCGCAATACTGTTTGTTGCCGGTAATGATGCGGATACGGCGCGCGGCGCACTGTTATTGCTGGCCTATGCGTTGGGAATTGGCATTCCTTTCATTATAGCGGCAATGTTTGCCGGGCAGTTTATGCGGTTTATGAGCAAATTTCGTGCCCACATGGGTAAAGTGGAAAAAGTGATGGGAATATTGCTGATTGCAACCGGTTTATTATTCCTGACCGGTCAAATGCAGGTGCTGGCTTATTTCCTGCTGGAAAATATGCCTTCATTTATGACAACGTTTGGATAGGAAAATGCGGAAGTTCAATTTGTCTTATGCGGCCGGGTTGATTGCAGCAATTGCGATCTCCCAATTTGTATTTATGTCCGGGGCGGGAGCTGATGATCGCGGAAAATTGATCGGCGGTATGGAGCATAGTTATCCCGAATGGTTCAAGGAAAGTTTTCTTGATTTCAAAGAGGATGCCCGGGAGGCTGCGGATGCGAACAAACATACAATCTTGTTTATGTCGCTCAACGGATGCTCCTACTGCACCCGAATGCTGAATGAGTCGTTCGCTGAAAATCGCGCTTTGATCGAAAAAGATTTTGATACGATCGGCCTGAATATCAAAGGCGACCGGATGGTTATGAGCGATGGTGAAAATGAGATCACCGAAAAGCAGCTGGCGCGCAAAATGCGGGTTCGGTTTACGCCAACCATTGTTTTTCTGGATGAAAATGCCGAAACGGTTTTTCGCATCAACGGTTTCTGGGACTCTGCACAATTTCGCAATGCGTTGGCTTATATCTCCACCAGGTCTTACCAGGAGATGGGAATAAATCAGTTCATGAAAGCGCGCAAAAGTGAGAGTATATGGGATTTCCGCAAACTTGAACTGATGAGCGACAATACTGATTTCTCCAGCAAAGACAGACCTTTACTTGTATTATTTGAGGATGCAGGCTGCACAACGTGCGGTGAGGTTTATGATGATTTGCTGGGGTTGGATGAGGTGAAAGAGGTGCTGAAAACCTATGACTTTGTTCGCCTGGATGCACGTTCCCAACAGGCAATCATTGATAATGAAGGTAATGCCACCACGGCAGAGAAATGGGCTGCAAAACTTGGTGTTTCAACTTCGCCAACCTTCGTTGCCTTTAATGAGGGCATTGAAAGGCAGCGTGTGGAATCGCGTTTATACAGTTTTCATTTTGTCAGTCTGCTGTCTTATGTATCGGGCAAATATTACAAAACCTATGACAGCTGGTTGAAGTTTAATTCGCAACGACTGGAAGAAGCACTGGCCAGTGGCGTGGATGTTGATTTGAGCGATGGGCGATCAAGTGCGACAAAATAGGCTTGCAAAAACGCTAAATGAAATGCACGCCAATATCCAGTTGAGATTGAGAACTCTTTTATCCACAGGGTTAAACGACACTCACCACACGCTGGATATTAAAACATCTCAATATTGGAATTTGTCTTGTAATTAAGGTTACAATTCGGTAACGTTTAGAAATCGAACTTGTTGCTAGCTTTGGGAGGAGCGAATGAAAAGAACGAATTACACCTCCATTTTGGGTTCTGTTTTATTGGCAGGAACGCTTTTGGCATCTGGCGCAAATGCGCAGATGGCTCCTGGCGAAATCAAATTTATGGATGATAACTCCAAAATCGAAGCGTCGATATCAGGCAGTCCTGGAGATGCGGTGGCGGGGCGAAAAATTTTCGCAAACCGAAAATTGGGAAATTGTCTGGCTTGTCATATTAACACTGAGATGAGCGACCAGGGTGGTTTCCATGGTGAAATCGGACCGCCTCTTGAAGGGGTCAACGAGCGCTGGGAAGAAGCCGAGTTACGTGCCATTCTTGTCGATTCCAAAAAAGCGCTGAGCGAAGATACGATGATGCCCGGGTTTTACAGCCTTTCAGTTGGTGTGCGTATTGCAGACAAGTTCAAAGATAAAACTATTTTGAGCGCTCAACAGGTCGAAGACGTATTGGCCTATGTGAAAACCCTGAAATAAAAAAGGAACGATGCCATCACTTACAGGAGTTTTGATGGCAATGTTGATGAACCTTTTCGATTTCCAACGTTGGAGAATACGAGATGACAATATCAAGACGTAAGGTACTTGGCCATGGAGCGGGGCTTGGGGCTGTTGTGGTTGCCGGTCCTTTGGTTGTTTCTTCGGTTGCGCCTGCTTATGCGGGTGCTGT
>JAKISV010000071.1 GCA_021648425.1 Rhizobiaceae bacterium | reverse complement strand
GAACGCCGTTCCGCCCCCCTCATCACCTTGTCTTTGGCATCTTCAAATTCCTGTGCTGTCACAATACGCTTGTTACGGCGCGCTGCCAGAAGTGCTGCCTCATTCACCAGGTTCATTAAATCCGCACCGGAAAAACCAGGCGTTCCGCGCGCTACTACTTTCAGATCAACATTAGGTGCAAGCGGCACTTTGCGTGCATGCACTTTCAGGATCATTTCACGCCCGACAATATCAGGATTGGGCACGGTAATCTGACGGTCAAAACGACCAGGGCGCAACAGTGCCGGATCAAGAATATCAGGCCGGTTGGTCGCAGCGATCAAAATAACGCTTTCATTGGCCTCAAAACCATCCATCTCCACCAGCAGTTGGTTGAGTGTTTGTTCACGCTCATCATTACCGCCGCCAAGACCGGCACCACGGTGGCGTCCCACTGCGTCAATTTCATCGATAAAGATAATGCAAGGCGCGTTCTTTTTGGCCTGCTCAAACATATCACGTACACGGCTGGCACCAACACCAACAAACATCTCAACAAAATCAGAACCTGAAATCGTGAAAAACGGCACACTGGCTTCACCAGCCACCGCTCGCGCCAGCAGGGTTTTACCGGTGCCCGGAGGACCCACCAGCAATACGCCACGCGGAATTCGACCACCAAGGCGTTGGAACTTTTGCGGATCGCTCAGAAATTCAACAATTTCTTCGAGATCTTCCTTGGCCTCATCAATACCCGCCACATCATCAAAGGTAACTTTGCCGTGGGCTTCCGTCAGCATTTTGGCTTTTGATTTACCAAAGCCCATCGCTTTACCGCTTGAGCCCTGCATCTGGCGCATGAAGAATATCCACACTCCAAGAATGATAAACATCGGCGCCCAGCCGATCAATGCCTGTAATATTCCACCCGACCCGCTTTCAGGTTGCGCATCAAATGTAATATCATTTGCCTCAAGATCACTGACCAGATTGGGATCATCGGGCGCAAAGGTTTCAAACCTGCCGCTGGAATCAGTGTAAGTCCCTGAAATCCGCTGGCCTGAAATCGTTACCGATTTAATTTTTTTGTTTTTGACATTCGCCTTAAACTGGGAATAGGAAATTTCCTCAACTCCACCGCGCGGTGTCGGGTTTTGAAAGAGATTAAACAGTGCAATAAGTAATACGCCAATGATTGCCCATAGCGCCAGATTTCTGAAATTCGAGTTCATCTAAGTTTTCCCAAGAGAAATACACGTCCCGGCCATCAAACGGCCTTTTACCCAAGATAGGTGTTAAACATCACAATGCCAAGTCAATGTGGCAATAATAGTGAATTTTCATCGGGTTTGGTGAATTTATCCATCTTCATTTTTTGTTGAACACAAAGATTCATGCCAGACAGGCATAATTTCTCGTTCAATCTATTTTTCAATGGCGTGAACCAACATATCCCTTTGTTCAACAGCCAGATCAATTTCTTTCAGCCATTCGAGCAACGCAAAATCCCACTGTGGACAATAATTCTCAATTGCATTGGCACCAGTACGCACATCCAGTTGCGCTGGCAGAAACGATTTATCAAAATGCAGCGGGATTGAAATACCGGAAGCCGTGGTAACAAGCGGAGAAGACAACAATACCGCTTTTTTGATGCCCTCAAAAATACCACTGCCGCCAGCTTCGACCTCAGCCAGATATTTCACCGTCATTGCCTCGATTTGTATATCTTCATCACTATCATTGGAAAAATGAACCCGCCCATCCCAGACCCCGCTTTGACCTCTGCCGATAATTTCAGAATTCAGGTTTCTCGCTTCACGAAAAATACGAATTACAACTGAGTTATTCTCTACAATGCAATTTCCCAGAGTAACCCGGCCGATGCCTTCTTGTTTTATCCTGCGCAATACAGGCTCCAGTTGGCTGTCTGGAACCAGAAAATTCCCCCCGCCCGCTGTCGCCAGCACCGTCTTGATTGCCATCATAACAACCCCCTCGGGAACTGACGTGATGTTGGCAATATTGATCTCAAATACATGGCCAGGCTTACAGCTGCAATGCTGCATAAGAAATTGTGCCGCAGCCACACAATTAACCTCACGCCATCTTCCCATTACCTGGGAATATTCAACCAGGCGGTCCTTGAAATCAGGTTTTTCCGCAAGCTCATTTCGCACCCGAACACGCTCAAAACTTACGTCATGATTGCTGGGGTCTTCTATCCAGCTTTGTGAAATCTCGTTGAGATATTCGCGCAGTTGCGCGCGTGAAAGATGCAGCAACGGGCGCAATAACGATATACCACCCTCACTACCCCCAAGCAGAACACGTCTGCACATGCCCGAATGACCCCGGCTGCTGGAAGCCCCGTTATTAGCAGAACGCCGCAGCCTCATTAATACCGTTTCCGCCTGATCATCCCTGGTATGGCCCGTCAGGATAATTCGAATTCCGAAATCAGAAGCAAATTCGGCCATCAGTTCATAGCGCGCGTTCCTTGCCGCTGCACTGATGCCTGTTACTGGTTTTACCCCGTCCCAGGCCAGCGTGGTATGAACAATTCCAAGCCCCTCACAAACCATCGCCACATAAGCAGCTTCCGCCACTGCTTCGGGACGCAAACCATGGTCAACGCTAACACAAAGAACTTCCCGTTCGTTTTTTCTTGCCCATGCATTGGCAAGAAACAAAAGCGCCATTGAATCACTGCCGCCTGAAACAGCAACAAGGACCGGGCCTTTTTCCCGGATAAAAGAAAAAGTCTTTTCAAGAGAAATCGAGTAATTATCCATTCAGACAACGGGCGGATTTTTGTTCAGCCCCCACGCGCTTTCTCAAAGTATTACTGATATCAGGATAACGGCTATAAACCTTTGCATAGGTGGCACAGGCAAGTTCACGCTGCTCCATTCCGGCAAGAGAAATTCCGAGCTTCAACATCATTTGCGGCGCAATTTTTGCCTCAGGCCAATTGGTTTGCGCATCAAGAAACACCTTTGCAGCACCTTCAAAGTCCGCTTGCGAAAGCATGCTCTCGCCAAGCCAGAATTGTGCATTTGGTGACTTATTCTCATCCGGGTAACGCTCAACATACGCAGTAAAAACTTTTTGCGCGGTTGAATAATCTCCGGCCTGAAAATAATCAAATCCTAATTCGTAGAGTTCGCGCGCTGAGCTAATGGAAGAAAAATCCTGTTCAGCGGAATTTTTCAATCCACCCGCTTCATTCCCAAGGCGCATTGTTAAATCAAGCGGTTTACCCAGCGCCGTATCAACAATATTACCGGCGCTGTCAAAAGTGATTGTCCCAAGCGGCTGCTCGCCCCCGCTACCCGCAGCATCGCTGGTCCCGCCGTCAAATATTTCCACCCCGTCAATCATGCGCTTTTTTTTGCCCGTTCCTGCAATTTCAATATTTCCGTCTGAAGTGCTGTTTGCATCATTCACATCAGACGGTAATGGCTTTCCCAGGGTTTCATCATCCTTTGCCTGATTTTCAGCCACCTCTGAATTAGGCTGTTCAAGACTACCGCTGCGTTTGTTTTCCAACTCCTGAAAACGAAACTCATTATCTTCCTGCATACGGCGAATTGTTTCTTGTAGCTGTAACATTTGAAAGTTCATTTCTTCAATCTGTCCGCTCAATCGGCGAATATGCTCTTCAAGCTGATTAATCCGCGTCACATCATTTGCCGCCTGGGCAAACTGCAAATTGGGTGCGGGCGTACTGCCAATATTGATTTGCGGCCGTGGCAACTGATTGTCCCCTATCGCGGCATAAACTGATGGCATCGCAATAAACACTGTTGCCATCGAAAAAATCGCCACCGCGCATTTATCGGGTATGATTTTAAGTATTAGATTATTCCAGAATTTCATAATCTGCTTTCCTAAATTATAGATATCGCCCAATGATATACATAAATTTCCCAATATTAAACACTGGAAACCGACGAAATTTTGGCAATAATCAGTATCCCAAAATCGGCACAAATAAAAACAGGCGGCTCCACAAAAGAACCGCCTGCTGTAATTTCAGCTTCTGATGCCGTTTGCCTATCCGGTAGGAGTAGACAACAGGGTTACCGCGCGCCGGTTTTGCGACCAGCAGGAAATGTCGTTGCACACTGCAACCGGTCGTTCCTTGCCATAAGAGATAGTGCGCATACGCTCACGGCTCACACCACGTGCAGCCAGAAAATCACGCGTTGCAGCTGCGCGCCTTGCGCCCAGCGCCAGATTGTATTCGCGTGTCCCGCGCTCATCTGCATGACCTTCGACAGTTACCGGGTAGTTGACATATTTAATTAGCCACTGAGCCTGTTTTTCCAGTGTTGCTTGCGCAACCGGAGTAAGGCTGGAGGAAGCCGTTTCAAAAAACACCCGATCACCAACATTGATAGTGAAATCCTGATGAGTGCCAGGAGCTGCCCCGTTCAGGCCAAGATCATTGGAATTAGTCGGCAGTTTTTTTGTTGCACAACCAGCCAGGAACAGTCCGGCCACAATGACCAGTACCGCGCGCAGACTGTTAGCGCTAATTCTAATGCCCGTTTGGGCAATCGCAGACGAAGACATCGTCTATTACTCCTTTAGTGAATATATTCACGTGTTAATAACCATGACATCATTAATTTGCCATCAATAAACAAGGTTACCATTTCGATAATTTTTTGTGAAACCGGCAGAATTTACCCCGCAACAATACAATGATCTCATCAATTCATCCAATGCCCCAAGAGTGTGGCAACAATCAGACAACTGCGACCTCACTCAAGCATTGGTGACCAGGCGGGATCCGAGGCAAACGAACGGGTGGGGATCAGCCGTTCATTATAGCCGGTAAGATCAACCGAATAAAGCTTCGGCCCACCGCTTGCTCCTGGCGTCTCACGAAAAAACATCAACACCCGCCCGTTGGGCGCCCATGTGGGCCCTTCATTATGAAAGCCTTCTGCCAATATCCGTTCCTTGCTGCCATCAGGCTTCATCACTCCTATCAGAAATTTACCGCCACTAAGTTTGGTAAACGCAATAAGATCTCCGCGTGGCGACCATACCGGCGTTGAATAACTGCCAACACCAAAAGATATCCGCTGGGCATTACCACCACCAGCGCTCATGACATATAACTGCTGGCGCCCGCCGCGATCTGATTCAAATACAATGCGATCACCATCAGGCGCATAAGATGGCGCCGTATCGATCGCTGCCGTATTGGTGAGGCGGGTAGTCTGGCGTGAACGCAAATCCATAGAATATATATTCGCATTACCACCCTTTTGCAGGCTCATGACTATCTTCAACCCATCAGGCGAAAATCTCGGCGCAAACGTCATTCCAGGAAAATTACCAACCAGCTCGCGTTGCCCGGTTTCAATCTGCAGCAGATAAACCCGTGGCAGACCACCCTCATAAGACATATAAGTGACTTCCTGCCTGGTAGGTGAAAACCGTGGGGTCAACACCAGATCACTGCCACGCGTTAAAGTCCGGCCATTGGCCCCATCCTGATCCATGATGGCCAGGCGTTTTACCCGTTTGTTCTTGGGGCCTGTTTCATCGACATATACAATACGCGTATCAAAATAGCCTTTTTCACCGGTCAATCGCTCATATATCGCATCAGATATAATATGGGCCACCCGTCGCCAGTTTTTTGGTGTTGTAAAAAACTGTTGACCTGACATCTGATCGCCACCAAACACATCCCATAACCGGTATTCGGCCCTCAACCTGCCATCGTTGGCACGCACCACCCGCCCGGTCACCAGAGCCTGCGCATTAATCAACCGCCAATCCTCAAAACGCGGCACCACATCAGGATCAGTAATGTTCTGGATAAACGCCGCCTTTTCAATCGGCCTGAATAAGCCTGAATTTTTCAGATTGGCAGAGATCACTGATACAATGTCATCCGCCAGTTGACGCTGCGCACCCTCCCCCTGAAAGTCAGCAATGGCTATTGGAAGCGGCTCAACATTGCCTTTGGTAATATCAACAGTCACTTGCGAGCGGCCAATGCCGCTCATGCTCACAATTATGATTAAACAAAGCGATAACAATTGTAGGAGGGACTTAGGGTATTTCCACATTGGGGGACACTCACAAAAAATAAAACGTTACTAGAACATTTGGCTGGGGTCAAAATTAACAATCACCTGCGACCAGGTATCATACTTTTCATTGGGGAGATTGTAAGGCGCGCATTTTAGCACGGCACGGCGTGCACTTTCTGAAAAGGCTCTTCGCGCCCGGCTTTCGCCACCACTGGCTTTAACATTCACGCGGCCATCAATAGTGCCGTCTTTTGCCAGGTTCATCGTAATTGTCACCCGCATATCTTCAGCATCAGATAACCCGATCGGCACATTCCAGCATTGTTCTATCGCGCCACGTAACGCATCCATTTCGCTGCGGGAAAGCCTGCTGGCGTTATTGGATTTTCTGGCTCCCAGTGAAGCCTGTTTGCTTGAACGTTTTTTGCCGCTGGCAGCGGGGTCCTGCTTGTTAAGCAATGCTGCAATCTTGTCATCGCTCGATTTATTCTTGTTTTTACTGGCAGTTTTCGATTTCTGTGGCTTAACCTCATCCGGTTTTTTGCGTTTTTGTGTTTTAGCCGTTTTGGGTTGAGGCGGTTTTGGACGCGACACGGGTAGCGGCACACTATCAGGCAAAGCTGCAAACTGTTCAGCATCTTCTGCTTTTGCAGGTTCTGGATCGATTTTTTCTTCCGGCACTGGTGCAGGAGGTTCACTTAGCGAAGCCACTTCGTTGGTCGGCACCGGTGTAGGTTCAGGTTTTTCCGCTTCGGGCGGTGGCGCACTGGCTTCAACCGGCACAGGCTTTGGCGGAGCTTCAGTGGTAGATTTCACATCGACTTCGCTATCGCCAATATTTTCTGCCGGTTCGGGCGTTGGCGGTTTTTTTGTCGGTTTGGGCGCAGGTGTCTCGGCTTTGGTTGCCTTGGTATCACCTTCAATTGAGCGGGTTACAGACTCAATGGGTATAAATTCAACCGGGATTGCCTCCACATCCGCAATCTCAAACTTCTTTACCCCCTGATAGGAGTAAGCTCCCCAGAGCAATATCGCCACATGGGCTGTACTGGATATGGTTGCACCAAGTTTCATTACGGCTATTCTTGTTCCTGCAGGGTAACCAGGCCGATTTTTTTGTATCCGGCCGCAGAAATCCTGGCCATGACTTTCATTACCGTACCATAATCGGCATCGCGGTCACCACGCACGTAAATGCGTTCCTCATAGCCGTTTTTGGCTATTGCCGAGAGTTTTGCCACCACTTCATCTGCGGAAATTTCAGTCTCCTGGAGGAATACCTGTCCTTCAGTATTGATCGAAATTGTAATCGGCTGAGTTTCAGCATTCAGTGCTTTGGCCTGAGTGTCAGGTAAATCGATTGGCACCCCAACGGTTAATAGCGGTGCGGCCACCATGAAGATAATCAACAAGACTAACATCACGTCAACAAAAGGTGTCACGTTAATTTCGCTTATCGGCGCATGTCGCTTTGAGCGCCGACGTTTGGAGCCATGCGACCCGGACATTCCCGTTGCCATACCCATATCAATTTATCCTGTTCATTTTGGCACTGCTTAAAAACTACGCCCGAGGTTTGTTTCTCTCATCAATCTGTCGCGAAAGTATGGCAGAAAACTCATCAGCAAAACTTTCCAGCCGCAACGTGATCTTTGAAACGTCAGAAGAAAGTTTGTTATAGAAAATTGTCGCCGGAATAGCGGCAAGCAGTCCCAGCGCCGTTGCCATCAGTGCTTCGGCAATGCCCGGAGCCACAACGGCAAGACTGGTGGATTTTGACCCGGCTATTGCCTGAAAAGAAGTCATGATACCAATCACTGTACCAAACAATCCCACAAACGGTGCGGCTGAACCAACTGTTGCCAAAAATATCAGTCGGCGCTCAAGCCTTTCCGCTTCGCGTGCCAGTGAAACATCCAGCACTTTTTCAATACGTGTCTGCAATCCGATTTGTGAATTTGCGCCGCGTTCAAAAGAGCGTTTCCATTCGCGCATCGCAGCAACAAACAAGGAGGCCATTCCCGTTGGCGATTTTTCAGAAACTGTCTGATAGAGTTCTTCCAGCGATTGTCCTGACCAGAAAACTTTTTCAAACCGGTTTAACTGCCGCTTGGTGCGGGTATATAAAAACCATTTGTCAAAAATGATTGCCCAACTCCATACTGAAGCGATCAGCAAACCAATCATCACTGATTTAACAATCAGGCCAGCCTGCAAAAACAAACTGAGCAGCGAGACATCGCCCCCGGCCGCTTCCAGCCCGGAACTCTCGACGCCCTGAGCCAAAACAACACCAGCTCCAGCGCTAACAACAATAAAAACACTCAGGCCAATAGTCCCGGCCAGTCGGTTTCTGATTATCCCATTCATGGGTGAGAACCTTTTCAAATAGCAAATTTTACACGAAAATCGTTTAACGCGGGCCCACTATCAATCCACAAATACTAAAACCATCTGTGTCTTGATTCCCATAAACATTGACCAAACAATGGCCATTAACCAATCAGATTATTCAAAGGCCATTAAGACATTTTTATGGTTAAAGAAGTGTTAGGAAATGCGGCGGCGTTAAAGCTGCGAACTGACGCTTCCTTCAAGCTTTGCCCGCAGTTCATCAGAAAATCGTTTGGCTCCCCCGCCATGATTGATAAACGCCACTTCCACATCTGCACCGCATATCATGGTTTCTTCACCTTCATTGGATATTCGCAAAACATCCTGGCGCAAAAATGAACGCGCGCCGCCCAGTTTGTTCAGCTTTGTTCGTACTGTCAGTAAATCATCAATGACTGCCGGCGGACCAAATTTGAGTGCCATACGGTGAATAGCAAAAGCTGAATCTTCTTTGGCCAGATCCTGATGAAAAATTTCCAGGTGACGCAGCCACTCCGTGCGCGAGCGCTCCATATATTTGAGGTAATTGGAATGATAAACCACGCCGGAAAAATCCGTATCCTCATAATAAACACGAACCTGCATTTCATGGCCGCCATCAATGAGCCTGTTGGATAGTGGTAGCATAATGTTAGATACTTATATTGCTGCGGTGAAGTTTTCGCACCATAAAACAATAAATGCCAAAATCAACGATTATTGAAATGTGAATTTTTTCACTGCAAGTCCGGCAGTTTTTGTTATAAATCGGGAAACAGGAATTTAAAACCAAGGGAACAAGAAGTGCAAAACACCCCCCGCAGTTACCGATCAGTTTCCAGATTCTTCTCAGCCCTTGTTATTTCGCTGTTTTTAGCGACCGGAATTTACGCCAATGCATTTTCAGCCAATCGCCTGGCCCTGGTTATCGGTAACTCTGACTACGAATTCACCGCTTCCCTGAAAAACCCCGCCAATGACGCAGAGCTGATTGGCGGAAAATTACGCGATATCGGTTTTGATGTGCTGATGAAAAAGGACGTCAATCGCGTGGAAATCCAACAACTCATCAATGAATTTGCCCAAAAAATCAAAGAGGCCGGTGAAGATGCCATCGTGCTGTTTTATTATGCCGGCCACGGCATCCAGTTTAACGGCATCAACTACATGGTTCCTGTGGATGCCGACCTTAAATCAAACACCGACATCATTTTGCAGGGTATCAACGCTTCTGTAGTGTTGAAAATCATCGAGTTATCTGGTGCAAAAACCAACATTGTCGTCCTCGATGCCTGCCGAAACAACCCTTTCCCGGCCGTATCACGCGCCGTTGGCCAGGGCCTTGCGCGCATGGATTCACCCTCGGGTTCATTCATCGCCTATTCAACAGCACCAGGCGATGTTGCCCTTGACGGAGAGGGCAAATACAGCCCCTATTCCGCCGCACTTGCCGAATTTATCACCGAACCTGATCTGACATTGGAAGCAATGTTCAAAAAAGTTCGCCGCAAAGTATATTTCGATACCGACAAGGCCCAAACCACCTGGGAATCAACCTCCCTGATTGATGAGGTCTATCTGGTTAAAAAGGAAAGAGGCACATTGCTGTCAGATACGCCTGCCCTTGAGCGTCCTGCATCGGTGGTTAAGGAAGAAAACTTCTGGAACCAGATCCGCGATAAAAACGACCCGCAGCTGTTTCAAACCTATCTGCAAATGTTTCCCAAAGGAAAAAACCGCGAAATCGCCCTCGCTCAGTTGCCCCGCCCCGATGATGTAACCAAACGCATCAAACCTCTTGCGCAGAAATTTGAATATACCGATGAAGAGCTTGAACAGCGGTTTGCAAAATTCAATACCATCCTTGAACTGATGAAAGACTCAAATATCCTTCGCGCCATACTTTCCTATGACCGCTACAAAAGCTGGTGCTGCAAAAATCTGGAAAAAGGCCCAACCGGCAAAGAGCGATATATCTCCTATGGCCTTTATGGATTGTACTATCTTGATTGGGAGCAATTCAAAATTATGGCAAAAATTGATGAAAAGACTGCCCAGCAAATGGAACAGGCAAATGCAAAACCATCCACATGGATGGATAAGTTTTATAACCTCCCTTTGCGCAAACCCGCTTTTGACAAGTTCGATAACGCCACCGCTAAGCTGATTAGTGCATTCATCACCCTGCACCCGATCGTACAAAATGCCGATAAATATTATAATAATGAACTCTTTCAATATGACAGTGGCCAGGGCGCGCGCAAAATACATCGCGAACTTTACCCCCAGTTCGAAAAATTCATTAAGGCCTACAGCAGTCTGGCTGCTATTCTTTTAAACGGAATGGATGAAATCAAAGCCCAGGAAATTGATTATATCGCACTCAAAAATGGCAGATCCTGGGAGTGGTATGGTATCCGCGAAGACTATTATCTCACCCGGTTCATGCTTGAATTCCAGCGCGATGCCAAACTGAACAAAAAAACCCTGCAAAAAGCGTTTGATATCTATCTCGCTAATTTTCTTGAAATCTCCGATTACTCAACCAACGCCCCCACCCCTCCTCAGCAATATGCGGAATTAATGAACTCGGTTAGCGGACGGTTGAAGCAAATGAAGGATATCCTCAAGCACAAGGGCGTGCGCAAATGGAGCCTGGATCTGGATGTGGGAAATTAGAACAGGATCAGGCGAATACAAGCGACAAGCGATGCGGCTCTGATCAACCATTTAAACATCGAAACATTGATTAACCCCAAAACCCAGTAGCCAATTATCGCCCCTATTACGATTGCCGGTAAAAACATTAAATCAAGCTTCAATGTCTCGACTGTAATCAGCCCCAGATTTGCTGAAAATGGTAGCTTGAAAACATTCAGCAGCAGAAAAAACCAACTGCGCGTTCCAACAAATTCCTTCTTTGCCAGCCCCATCTGCAACAGATAAATCCCGAATATCGGCCCCGCCGCATTGGCAATCATTGTTGCTATGCCTGCAAAAATTCCAACCAGAACTGTTATCGGCCACCCGTCAAATTTTTTCTTGCCCGTTTTGGAAACAATGAATTCAAGCACCAGCATGATCAGGATTATCACACCGATTATTCTCTCAAACACCTGTGCGGGAATAATATCAAGCAGGAAATAGCCGATAATAATGCCGACCAAAGTGAGTGGAACCAGCTTAACTAACACCCCCCACTGACATTCGCGGCGATAAAAAACAACCGCGAAAATATCGGCCACTACCAGCATCGGCAACAACACACCGGGCGAACCCTTGCCCGGAATGGCCAGCGCCATCAGCAGCACTGCCAAAATTCCAACACCACCAACTGAGGTTTTGGTAAAGCCTACAAGCAGCGCCGCCAGGCCAATATACAGATATTGGATTTCGGAAAGTTCAAACGGGCTCAATCCTGCTCCCCGTCCTCAAACAAACTTGCCTGTTTTGCCTCCAGATCACGCGGCACGGCAAGCCCCAGATGCTTCCACGCATTTGCCGTCAGTACCCGTCCGCGCGGTGTGCGTTGAATAAAGCCCTGCTGAATAAGATAGGGTTCAATAATATCCTCGATTGCATCGCGCGGTTCAGACAATGCCGCCGCAATCGTTTCGATCCCCACAGGTCCGCCGCCAAAATTGCGGCCAATCTGGTTGAGATAACGCGTATCCAGCTGGTCGAGCCCCATTGAATCTACCTCTAACTGGGTAAGTGAAGCATCCGCAATTTTTGCATCAATGGTTGCGCTGTTATTGACCAGAGCAAAATCACCCACCCGCCTCAACAGCCGCCCGGCAATGCGTGGCGTTCCGCGTGCGCGTCTGGCAATTTCCAGCGCACCATCATCACTGATTGCATGGCCCATGATGCGCGCTGCACGTTTTACAATATATTCCAGCTCGTGAACTTCATAAAAATTAAGCCGCACCGGAATGCCAAACCGGTCACGTAGCGGCGTTGTCAAAAGCCCGATACGTGTTGTCGCCGCCACCAGGGTAAATTTCGCCAGTTCAATCTTTACCGAACGTGCCGCTGGTCCCTCACCGATAATCAGATCAAGCTGAAAATCCTCCATTGCCGGATATAGAATTTCCTCGATCGCCGGATTGAGCCTGTGAATTTCGTCTATAAACAACACATCGCGATCTTCAAGATTGGTAAGCAGCGCCGCCAGATCCCCCGCCTTGGCAATCACCGGCCCGGAAGTAGAGCGAAAATTTACCCCAAGTTCTTTTGCCATAATCTGCGCCAGTGTTGTTTTGCCCAGCCCCGGTGGCCCGACAAACAACA
>JAKISV010000070.1 GCA_021648425.1 Rhizobiaceae bacterium | reverse complement strand
CAACATGAAAACCATAAAGATAAAACGGCCATTGTCATTGCGCCCTATTGCCCGAAAACGTTTTTCATCGGTAAACGGATCAGGATGAATCGCCGGTGTGTTTCTAAAAGCAGACTCGATTTCCACCTTTGCAACACCATGCTTTCCGCCAATTCCCACGATCCCAATCAAAGCCCACAACTTTCATTGGTTTAGTATATCAAAAAGTATATACAAATACAATACATTTAGTACCCCACCTGCATGTCCACCAGATGCTGCAGTTCCAACCCGGCCTCAAAGCGCTCAATCTGCCCTGCCACATGACGCGCCAGGGCATCGGCATCTGATACCGACGCCACATGGGGAGTAAGAATAGCATTGTCCATCACCCAAAGCGCACTATCACTATCAAGCGGCTCATTTTCAAACACATCAAGTGATATCCCACCTAAAACACCGGTTTCCAGCGCACTGACAATATCTGCCTCCACCTGGCTTTTTCCTCGACCCGCATTGATAAAAACAGGCCCGCCAATTGGCGTTTCGCGTGGCAGTTTTGCAAACAAAGCCGAGTTGAATATGCCCGTGGTCTGTGGCGTCAGCGGCAGCAGACCAACGATGATATCGCTATTGCCCAGAAACTCATCCAGCTGTGCGCCTTCATAGCATGAAACGCCGTCAATTTCCTTCCGGCTCCGGCTCCAGCCATTCACACGAAAACCAAGTGCCTTGAGTTTGCGCGCCGAATTACACCCAAGCACGCCCATGCCCATAATACCCACCCGCAAATCGCTCGCATCAGGCTGTTTGTGATCGCGCCAAATGCGTTCAGATTGTTGTTTGTCATATGTACGTTGCTGGCGAAGATGCATCAGGCATTGCAGACAAACCCATTCACTCATCCGGCTTGTAAGGCCGGCATCTACAAACCGCACCAGTGGCAAATCTGGCAGCGTCGGGTCGCACAATATATGGTCAACACCCGCCCCAACTGAAAACATCACTTTTAAATCAGGCATGGAAGCAAATAAGCCCGCATCAGGCTTCCAACCCAGTGCATAATGGATGCCGCCCAGATCTGTCGGGCGGTTATTTTCATCACGCCAGCTAATAATCTCACGACCCGGCATCAGCTCCCTGAAAGGTTCAAACTTTCCAAAACTGTCAAATTTCACATCAATCAGCAGTCCGCTTTTCATGGCCTGTTACACTCCGGTAATCTCATCGCTTGATGCTTCAATATCAAATGCCGCCGCCATCAGCGCTTTGGTATATTCCGATTTTGGCGCATCAAATACTTCACTGGCCGGGCCTTGCTCCACCACCTTGCCGTTGCGCATGACGATTACATCATTGGCCAGTGCGCGAACAACTTTCAGGTCATGAGAAATAAACATATAGGTGAGCTTGTGACGCTCCTGCAATTCGCGCAGTAAATCCACCACCTGCGCCTGGACACTCATATCAAGCGCTGAGGTCGGCTCATCCAGCATGATGAATCTGGGTTCCAGCACCAATGCGCGCGCAATCGCCACGCGTTGGCGTTGACCACCGGAAAATTCGTGCGGATAGCGATGGCGTGTTTGCGGGTCAAGTCCGGTTTCAAACAGTGCCTCGGCCACTTTGCGATCACGTTGCCGGCTTGATAATTGCGGCTGGTGAATTAGCAGACCCTCACCAACAATGTCCGCAATCGACATACGTGGTGACAAAGAGCCATAAGGGTCCTGAAACACCACCTGCATCTCATGGCGCAGTGGCTTCATTTTCGAAAATGAATATTGCGAAATATCACGCCCGACAAAAGCGATGTTTCCTTCACTGGAAATCAGGCGGGTTAACGCCAGTCCCAGCGTGGTTTTGCCTGAACCTGATTCTCCCACAACGCCAAGAGTCTGTCCTTCGCGCAAAACCAGATCAATTCCATCAACCGCCTTCACATGGCCAACTACCTTGCGCATGAACCCGCTTTTTACCGGAAACCACACCTTCACATTATCGGCCTTCAACACCATCGTGGCGTTGGCATCTGCGCGCGGAGGGTCGCCCGAAGGTTCTGCATTAATGAGGTGTTTGGTATATTCATGCTGAGGGTTTTCAAACCATTGCGCCGTTGGCCCGTGTTCAACAATCTTGCCCGCCTGCATTACGCAGGTGCGATCGGCAATTTTGCGCACAATGCCCAGATCATGGGTGATGAACAACATCGCCAGCCCGCGCTGCACCTGCAATTCCTTCAGCAGTTTCAATATCTGCGCCTGAATGGTGACATCCAGCGCGGTTGTTGGTTCATCAGCAATCAGCAGTTCAGGCTCATTGGCCAGTGCCATGGCAATCATCACCCGTTGGCGCTGACCGCCGGACAATTGATGCGGATAGGCGCCAAGGCGCGATTTAGCATCATGAATGCCCACCTGTTCCAGTAATTCCAGTGTGCGAAGCCGCGCTTCACCATCACTCAAGCCACGGTGCAATGTCAGAATTTCATTCACCTGCGTTTCAACCGTATGCAGCGGATTGAGCGACGTCATCGGTTCCTGAAATATCATTGTAATGTCATCACCGCGCACCCGGCGCAAATCGCGCTCGTCGCTGTCCAGCAGGTTTTCGCCCTTGAAATGAATACTGCCCGAAGGATGCGAAGCCGCCGGATAAGGCAATAGCTTCAACACCGACAACGCCGTCACCGATTTCCCCGACCCCGATTCCCCCACCAGCGCCACAGTCTCACCTTTGTTAATGGAAAACGAAATCCCATCCACCGCCAGATTGGTTTCTCCCGCCTGTTTGAAAGCAACAGAAAGGTTTTTGATTTCCAGAAGGGGTTGATTATTTTCTGTCATTTTTCTCATTCAAATGTCTTGCGCGGATCAAATGCATCGCGGGTTGCTTCACCGATGAATACCAGTAGCGACAACATCAGTGAAATCACAATGAAACCGGAAATACCAAGCCAGGGCGCTTCCAGATTATTCTTGCCCTGCTGCAATAATTCCCCCAGCGAAGCAGAACCTGGCGGCAGGCCAAACCCTAAAAAATCAAGCGAAGTCAGCGTAGTTATAGAACCGCTCAGAATAAACGGCAGAAATGTCAGCGTTGCCACCATCGCATTGGGCAGCATATGGCGAAACATAATGGTGATATTGCCAACACCAAGCGCACGCGCTGCTTTGACATATTCCAGATTTCGCGCGCGGAAAAACTCAGCCCGCACCACACCGACAAACGCCACCCAGGAAAACAGCAGCATAATCCCTAACAATATCCAGAATCCAGGCGCCAGTATCGAGGCAATAATCAGCAACAGATATAATAGCGGCATCGCCGACCAGATTTCGATAATCCGCTGAAAAATCAAATCCACCCAGCCGCCAAAATATCCCTGCACTGCACCCGCCGTCACGCCGATAAGAGCTGAAGAGATTGTCAGGATCAGCCCAAACAAGATGGAAATGCGAAAACCGTAAATCACCCGCGCCAGCACATCACGCCCCTGATCATCCGTACCAAGCCAGTTCCAGTTACCAGCATTGCACGCAACATCATCAACACCCGCACGATAGGCATTGCACCGCGTTTCTTTATCATAAAGCCAGAACGGTTTTGACGGTGCGGGTTCGGGCAACTGTTTGTTGATGGTGCGATAGGAATAACGTACCGGCGGCCAGATCATCCACCCCCCCGCTTCTTTAAACGCCTCATCAATATGCGGTGCGCGAAAATCTGCTACGGGCAGATTAAAAGGGTCAGGCGGTAATATATCCGCCTCTTCATAATTGATAACAATTGGAAATAGCAATTTGCCGTTAATCGACGCCACAATGGGCCGGTCATTGGCCAGCAATTCCGCCACCAGTGTCAGTATAAACAAAACCAGAAATATCCACATCGCCCAATAACCGCGACGGTTTTTCTTGAAATTTGTCCAGCGTCGCTGATTTATAGGTGTCAGGGAAAGCCACCCGCGCCGCACAGGCGGCTCATAAACCATCTCTTTCAACACAGGTTTTTGCACTGCCTGATCGTTCATACATCCCTCGATTCAAAATCGATGCGCGGATCAATCCACGTATAAAGCAGATCAGATATCAGCGAGATGATCAGCCCCATCAAAGAGAATACGTAAAGCGTGGCAAACACCACCGGATAATCGCGGTCAAAAATACTGCGAAAACTCAAAAGCCCCAACCCGTCAAGCGAGAAAATTGTTTCTATCAGCAATGCACCGGTAAAAAACGCCGTGATAAACGCGCCCGGAAATCCAGCAATAATAATCAGCATGGCATTTCGAAACACATGACCATAAAGCACCTGACGCTCATTCAGCCCCTTGGCCCGGGCCGTTTGCACATATTGTTTACGGATTTCATCAAGGAAGGAATTTTTGGTCAAAAGGCTGGTAGTGGCAAATGCCGCCAGCGCCAGCGAGAACAACGGCAGCGCCAGATGCCAGAAATAATCGACGATTTTTTCATACCAGGCCAGTTCGCTGAAATTATCAGATACCAGCCCCTTGAGCGGAAACCAGTCAAAGAACGACCCGCCGGCAAAAAATACTATCAGCATAATAGCAAACAAAAATCCCGGCACCGCATAGGCAACAACAATCACTGCGCTGGTCCATACATCAAAAGTTGACCCGTCCTCCACCGCCTTTTTGATGCCAAGCGGTATCGATATCCCGTAAGATAACAGCAATATCCAAACGCCCAGAGATACAGAAACCGGCATTTTTTCGATAATCAGATCAATCACAGAAGTATCGCGATAAAAACTCTCGCCAAAGTCAAAGCGCAAATAGTCCCAAACCATTTTGCCAAAGCGCTCAAGTGGCGGTTTGTCAAAGCCGAATTGCACTTCCAGTTCTTTGATAAATTCCGGGTCTATGCCCTGGGAGCCACGATATTTAATCGCTCCCTCTCCGCCGCCATCTGCCCCTTCATTTGCCTGAGAAAAATCACTGTCTCCACCGGAAATGCGGTCCGTTGCCGAGGAACCCTGACCGTTCAACTCGGCAATAATTTTTTCAATCGGCCCGCCCGGCGCGAATTGGATAATGGTGAATGACAGCGCCATAATCCCAAGCATGGTTGGAATAATCAGCAGCAGTCTGCGAAGTATGTAGGCTCCCATATGGCGAATTTATCCCTTGCCGGTCAAAGGCCGATCTTCTTTGCCTTGGTTTCCTCATACCACCACAATTGCTCAACAGGAAAGGCATAATCTGGCTTTGGCTCTTTCCAGCCAAAAACATCCCACATGGCTACCCGATGATTGGCTGAGTACCAATTGGGAATCCAGTATTGATGCGTGCGCAAGACCCTGTCCATCACCCGCATTATAATTGTCAGCTCATCTCGTGATTTAACTTTACCCAGTTTTTCAATCAACTGGTCAACGGCTTTCACCCGAACACCAGGGTAATTTCGCGAACCGCTTAAATCAGCCGAATCAGAATGAAATATCTGTTTCAGGCTGTTTTGCGTCGGGCTTGCTGTAAAGGACAAAGCCATGCCGACAATATCAAAATCAAATTTGTCAGTACGTGCCTGATATTGCGAGGGGTCCACCAGCCGAATGGAAACATCAACCCCCAGCTGACGTAAATTTGCCACCATGCCCCCCAGAACCTTTTCAAAGGTTTTTGAGCGTATCAGAAATTCAATTTTGAATTGCTCGCCTTGCGCATTCAATAATTTGCCACCCTTCGAATTCCATCCCGCCTCCTGGAACAATCCAAAAGCCTTGCGCAAATTAGCCCTGTCGTTCCCCGTGCCATCAGATACCGGTTGCATAATCGCTTCGCCAAATACGCTTTGCGGCAAATCATCCCCCAGGCTCTTCAACAAAGTCAGTTCTTCACCGGTTGCTATGCCCTCTGCTTTAAATGGCGATTTTTCAAATAAAGACTGCGATCGGGCATAGGCGTTATAAAACAGGTTTTTATTCGTCCATTCAAAATCAAAACAAAGCCCGATTGCCCGCCTTACCCGCACATCTTTAAATTTGTCGCGCCGCGTATTGAGCGCCCAGCCCTGCATCGAGGGGCGCAATTCGCCCGGGAATAGTTTTTGCACAACTTTGCCCTGCTTGACCGCCGGAAATCCATATTCCGTCGCCCAGACTTTCGAGGTGAATTCCTGCCGCCACAATATGTCACCTTTTTTGAAAGCCTCAAATCCAGCAGTTCGTTCCGCATAAAACTCAATGCGCAACTTTGCAAAATGACCAAGTCCGCGTGCAAACGGCATGTCTTTTGCCCAGTAATCTTCCACCCGTAGATATTCAATAAACTGCCCGGCAGAAAAATTGCCAACCTTCCACTGGCCTGACGACAGTGGTGCCTCCAGACTTGAAGAATCAAATTCGCGCGTTTCGTAATAACGACGTGAGAATATTGGCACAGATGCGGCCACCGCCAATATTGCGCGGTCCGATTGTTTGCCGTTAAACCTCAATTCCACCCGGTTGTCTGATAATGCACGAATCTCAACCAGATCACGCATATTCTGCGCCAGTTGCGGGTGGCCTTTTTCTTTGATGATATTGCAGGAAAAAACCACATCTTCCGCGCTCAATACACTGCCATCATGAAATCGCGCTTCTTCGCGCAACTCGAATATATAGGAATTTCGATCTTCAGAAATCTCGACCGTTTTTGCCGTTGAACAATAAATCGCATCAGGTTCATCAATTGCTGAAATCATCAGCGTGTCAAAACACAATTCCATTCTTGGTGGTGCTGCACCTTTCAGTACAAACGTATTGAGAGTGTTGAAAGTCTGGGTATTTTGGTTCATGCCCCAGTTGGAAGGCGAAAACGAAAATACACCACCCTTGGGCGCATCCGGGCTGGCATAGTCAAAAACCGTATAATCAGCATCATATTTCAAGTCGCCAAACGATGATAATCCATGCAGCTTTTTGCCGGTGGGGTTTGCTGCCGCACTGATTGAAACGCCGCCAGCCAATGCAATACCCGCACCCGCGATGGTTTTGATAAATTCACGCCGTGTAAACGGGAATATCGGGCTTTCAAATCCGCTCATTTGCTACCTTCCAGCTCTTTTTCAATGTTGGTATCAATCCAGAATGAGAATAAATCCGTACCCTGGCGCGTTGGCTGTTTGTCAACAAATTGCAATTTTCGCCACCAGGCCAAACGTTCTGTGGGATTATGCCACTGGGGAATAGCATAATATTGCCATTTCAAAACCCTGTCCAGCGCACGGGTTAAATCCAGCAGTTCCTGTCGATCGGAAGCAGAAATCAGACGCTCCACCAACTCATCCACCACCGGGTCACTGATGCCCGAGTAATTGCGAGTACCATCGGTTTTTGCCGCCTTGGCGCTCCAGTATTCGCGCTGTTCGTTACCCGGAGATAATGACTGGCGCGTAGCAACGCCGGTTATTTCATAGTCGAATTTATCCAGGCGGTTTTTATATTGCGCCGTATCCAGAACGCGCAGTGCCGGCTTGATGCCCAATGTGCGTAGATTCTCAAAATAAGGATTGGCAATGCGCTCATCAGTGGGGCTGTTGCCGATAAATTCCAGCGTAAACTGTTTGCCGTTTTTATCCAGCATTTTGCCCGCTTTAAATGTATAGCCCGCATCTGTGAATAGTTTCAACGCCGTACGTTGTGCCTTGCGAAACGCACCATCCTGCGAAAAATTGGGAATGACAAATTCACGGGTGAATACCTCATCGGGAATTTTACCACGGTATTTTTCCAAAATTTCCAGTTCACGACCCTGCGGTATTCCACTCGATTGCAATTCCCCGCCTTCGTAAAAACTGTCCGTGCGCGTGTAGGCATTAAAAAACAGATTTTTGTTCATCGTTTCAAAATCAAACAACAGCGTCAAAGCCTGGCGCACGCGTCGGTCTTTCAACTTGTCCTTGCGGGTATTGAGATAATAACCCTGATAAATCTGCGCTCCGGTTTTCGAAAATTCCCGTTTCAGCACATCGCCTTTTTTGATTGCCGGAAAATCATAAGACCTTGCCCAGCGCTGGGCGCGGTTTTCCTGTCGCAAATCAATAATTCCGCCCTTCTTGAAAGCCTCCCAGATAGCCGTTTGCTCAAGAAAATAAGTGTAGTGTATTTCATCGAAATTATATCGACCGTTTTGTGTTGGCACATCCGCACCCCAATAGTTTTCCACCCGTTGCCAGGTAACCGATTTCCCCATATTGAAATCACCAATTTTATAAGGCCCCGACCCCAATGGCGGTTCAGTGGTTGGTTTGGAGATATCACGGGTTTCACCGGCCGCATTTTTACCCGTCCACCAGTGTTTTGGCAGCACCGGCAAATCGCCGATAATCTGCGGCAGTTCGCGGTTGTCTTTCTGATCGAAGAAAAAGGAAATTTCATTCTCGCCGGTAATTTCCACCCGCTCAACGTTGGCGTAATAATTAGACCACAATGGGTTTATTTCACGCAATATCTCCATCGACCAGCGCACATCTTCGGGCGTAATCGGCTTGCCGTCATGCCATTTGGCCTTTGGGTTTAGGCGATAGACAGCCCAGGAATAATCATCCCCATAGCGAAATGCCTCGGCCAGCAATCCATAAGATGCGCTGGATTGGTCAACCGCCTGGGCAAACAGGCTGTCATACAACAACCCGCCCTGGTAATTCAGCCCCGCCGCTGCCCTGCCACGCACAACAAACGGATTAAAACTGTCAAAACCACCAAGCGCCGCCTGATTAAGCCGCCCGCCTTTGGGTGCATCAGCGTTGACATGGTCATATTTTTTGAAATCCGGCCCGTATTTTAATTCGCCAAACAATGTGGAGCCATAGCGCCATTGGGTTCCATCTTCATTGGCAAATGTCGTTTGCCCAATCATTATCAGAGCCAATGCCAGTGCGGGTATCAGGATGCGAAGCTGGTTCATGGATTGAAGTCTCGATTCAGCAGAAAGAATATATCACTTGCCGACAATAAGCCGCCCTTTGGGCTATCGCAATGTCCGCAAAAGATAATACTACGCAAAAATATGGCCGGGAAATAACCCGGCCATTGAATTTACGGTCACAATCAGGTGAGATCATTCACCTGGAAGCGGTGCCGGGCTGTCGGCCATCGAACGAATATAGGCAATAATGTTGGCGCGGTCGGCGGTTTTTTTCAAACCCGAAAAACCCATCGATGTACCTTTCACATATTTCTTTGGCTTGAACAAAAACCCGTTAAGCGTTGCATAGTCCCAGCTTTTATCGACACTAAATGCCTTGAGTGGTGCTGAGTAGGCAAACCCCTCAACTGAGGCCATCGCTTTACCGATAATATTATACAGATTGGGTCCAACCTTCTTTTTGCCACCCTTTTCAAATGTGTGACAGGCAAGGCATTTTCGTGCCACTTTTGAACCAGCTTCCAGATCAGCGGTTGCCAGCAATGGCGCAATCGGTTCATAGGCCGGAGCCTGGCTGCCCTCTTGAGCAGGTTTTGTTTCGCCCTCATCGGCAGAGATAATAAATCCGGGTTTTTCCGGCGCTTTGGAATTAAACAATGAGTCTGAAATAAAACTGGCACTCATCAACACAAATACAGCGGCAAGAAAAGCCATTGCATATTTGTTCAGTGTAAAAGAATCCATCTATCTTCCTCATCCTATGGTAATTTGGGCGCTTCAACGATTGCCTGTGCGTTACAACCTTAGTAATGAATGTTCAAGAAAAAATTTGAAACCGCGACTTTTTGAAACGGAAATGGTTGAAATGTCACAGGTAAAACAGGCAGATAACACCCTTATCCTGATTCCGGCCCGTATGGCCTCCACCCGACTGCCCGATAAACCGATGGCCGACATCGGTGGAGTAGCGATGATCTGTCAGGTATATCAACGCGCTGTAGAAGCCAATATCGGCACGCCCTGGGTGGCAACAGACAGTGAAGTGATAAAAGATGTGATTGTGTCTGAAGGCGGGCTTGCTGTCCTGACCGGCACCCATCACCAGTCAGGATCTGATCGCATATGGGAGGCGGTTAGCAAAATAGACCCGGCGGGCGAAATTGAATTTATCATCAATCTGCAAGGCGATCTGCCAACCATCGAGGGCAAACTGATCGCTCAAAGCCTGCAACCGCTTCTAACAGGCGACGCTGAAATCGCTACGCTTGGCGTGGAAATCACCAGCGAAGAAGAAAAATCCAACCCAAATGTCGTTAAAATTGTCGCCAGCAGCATATCTGAAAATCATATGCGGGCCATTTATTTCACCAGAGCACCCGCCCCTTGGGGGCCTGGACCTCTCTATCACCATATCGGCATTTACGCCTATCGGCGAGCAGCCCTGGAAAAATTCGTAAACCTGCCACCCTCGCCACTTGAACGCCGTGAAAAACTCGAACAATTGCGCGCCATTGAAGCCGGTATGCGCATCGATGTTTCGATTGTAGACACACTGCCCCTTGGTGTAGACACACAAGAAGACCTGGAGCGCGCCAGAGAATGGTTCTCCAACGCATGAATATAATTGATGGATTGATTAAATGACTACCCACCAGCAAACCGGACGCATTGCATTTCAGGGCGAACCCGGAGCCAATTCCGACACCGCCGCGCGTGAAAAATATCCACACATGACGCCGGTGCCCTGCGATACGTTTGAAGACGTGTTCAATGCACTGAAAACCGGCGATGTTGATCTGGCAATGATACCCATAGAAAATTCGGTCGCGGGACGGGTGGCAGACATTCACCATTTGATGCCCACCTCAAACAGTTACATCATCGATGAATATTTCCTGCCTATCCATTTCCAGCTGATGGCCAAAAAAGGCGTATCCATCGACAAAATAGATACTGTCTACAGCCATATCCATGCGCTCGGACAGTGCCGCAAAATCATTCGTAAAAACAACTGGAAGGCGATGGTTGCCGGTGATACCGCTGGTTCGGCGCGCATGGTGTCAGAAAACAAAAACACAAATATCGCAGCCCTTGCTCCAAAGCTGGCGGCTGAACTTTATAAGCTTGAGATTCTGGCCGAAAATGTCGAAGACGAAGCCCACAACACCACCCGTTTTCTTATCCTCTCCCAGGAGGAAATTCGTGCCGGGCGTGGTAATGGCCCTGTCATGACATCGTTTATTTTTCAGGTGCGCAATATTCCTGCCGCACTCTATAAGGCCATGGGCGGCTTTGCCACCAACGGCGTTAACATGACCAAGCTGGAATCCTACCAGATCGACGGCAGCTTTTTCGCCACGCAGTTTTATGCGGATATTGAAGGCCATCCCGATGACTACAACGTCAAGCTGGCCCTGGATGAACTTGGTTTTTTCTGTAACGAGTTGCGAATTTTGGGCGTCTACCCGGCCAGCAAATTTCGCAATCCTTGAACCTATGCCGTTTGCTTAAGCCAGTTGCCCATAATGTGAGCTGCAATCGATTTTGAAGGCGGCGCGCGCAACTCCTTCGCGTGGCGCCTTTCTATCATTGCCAATACCTCTTCTCGATCAAACCACCGGCAATCTTCAAGTTCTTCCCCGTCAAAACTGATTTCATCACTAAGCGCCTCGCAATAAGCACCAATCATCAGCGAATGAGGGAAGGGCCAGGGCTGGCTGGCATAATATTTTACCCGCCCGATTTTAATCCCGCTTTCTTCACGCGTTTCGCGGCGCACAGCCTGTTCGATGGTTTCTCCGGGTTCAACAAAACCCGCAAGACACGAATACCAGTTTGGCGGAAATTGCGGGCCACGCCCCAACAGACATTTATCACCACGCAATGCCAGCATAATCACCACCGGGTCCGTGCGCGGAAAAATCTGTGCCTTGCATTGTTTGCAGTCACGCCGCAGCCCGCCCAGATGTGAGCGACTGGCACTGCCGCAAAGGCCGCAATGCTGGTTGGTTTTATGCCAGTGCAACAAGCTGAGCGCCATACCTACCGCGCCCGCCTCCTCTGGTGGCAGTGAAGCACTATAAAGAACCGCCCGCGCATCCATCGCCCGGTAGGGAGTTTTGAGTGTTTCCACATCAATTTTTGCAGGAACCGCAACAATTGATCGCCCGTCAGCAATACCGGGCATTATCGCATTTACAAAATCAGGATCAAATTTGTTGATTTCTTCGAGTGAAAGAAAAGCCCGCGACCCGGCTTGGGTTTCGCAAATCAATACACTGCCGCTTTTAACTGCCAAATAAAGCGTGTCTTTATTGTCCAGCGCTGCCGACAGGCAACTGTCCGTTCTGCTTTCCACATCTGAAGCAATGCCATTACTTGAAAAACCAAGCAAAGAACTGGGTTCGGGGACCGCACAATCGTCGAAAACGCTGCTCATGTCAGTTCCTTCCTGACCGCATCTGCCAGTTGAGCGCCATCATTCCGGTCATAGGGCAGTCGTTGGCCATGGCCCCATACCGGTCCGGGCCAGCCTGCATCACCTTCACTGCGCCCAACCACATGAATATGCAACTGGCGCACAATATTTCCCAGCGCCGCGCTGTTGATTGTTTCACAACTGCTGACACCGGAAAGTATCGCTGCCACCCGTGATGTTTCATCAGCCAGCAGTTCCTGCTCATTAGCACTCAGCAGATGAATTTCCACTGCACCCGCGACACGCGGCACAAGTATCAACCAGGGCCACCGTGCGTCATTCATCAGCAGTAAATCACACAATTCAAGCCGTGCGATTGGCAGGCAATCAGCTTGCAATCGCGCATCAAGGGTAAATTCGTCCAATTTCCGCTCCACTATAAGATATCAGCCAATGGTAGCACCCATTTGGCTGTCATTAAATGCGTGAAGTAGCATTAATGTTGAAATCCACTTTTGACGCAGAGCCCTCAATAAACCCAGTGATGACGACAGGAATCTTGCTAATTCATTGATATATCTCAACAATAAAAACTCAAAAAACTTATCCCCATCTTCCCCACTGCCCATATACTAGCCTCACTGATAAACCTTGCAAACGACGGCGCGCGTGCCGAATGTTCCGGGGGTTGGCA
>JAKISV010000069.1 GCA_021648425.1 Rhizobiaceae bacterium | reverse complement strand
TTCAATTCACCCCCGGCCATACAGTTGGCTTTCAGTTGGCTTTCATTCTGCATATTATGCATAAATCGCCATCTCGCATAGGGTAAGAGTGGCAAATTGTAGTGAAGGTGAGATTATTGCAATATGCGATCAGGTATAAATTCGCCAATCACTTCGCGTTCACCTAAATCGACGACATATTTTTGCACAGCTTCATTGCCATGAATTCTGGCCAATTCCAGTAATACTCCACTGACCAGTTCATCAACGATGATTTCCACATCGATACCTTCAGCGATAGCGTTTTCCCAGGCACTGGAAAAATGTTCCCGCGCAAGGGTTCGTTTCTCTTCAAGAATTAGTTTATCTATTCTGGATAGTTCTTCTGTGTCGTTCACTGTGTGGTTCTTCCGCCGACCATATTCCCCAATGGGCATGAAACTTATCAATACAGCGAATTCACTCAAACCTTAACGAAATTCCGTTCTAAACCGGCCAAACATTAACATATGGTTAACGGCCATACTGATTGGGGATTTCACCTGACAACCGTTTGCCCTGGCGCATATAGCGGTTTACCACTTCGACGGCGGAGGGAGTGCATTCGCGGTAAATGTCGCGATAGGCACGAAAACCCCGGTTAAACCGACTGATCATATCCGCTTTTCGCTCTTCGATGGGCTCTTCACCGGCAATGATATTTGCCATTTGTTCACGCCATAACAAACCCTCGCCCGCCCCGCACAGATTGCGCAAATACTGGATTGAGCCCAGTATTTCTGCCAACCGGGCCATTTGATCATTGTAGGCGGGAGGCAGGGTTTTGATTATTGGCGATTTTGGAGCTTCTTCTGCGGGTTTGACCTGTGTTTGAGCATGGACAGGAAAAAAAGCTGAAACCAATATGATTATCAACGCCGCGCTGCAAAACAGACGCAGGGATTTTGTAGGTATGGCTGTGTTCATTGGTTGGAGGGCTCCCGATTGGTCTGGAGCATTTGATCAGCTATTGCCACTGGCACAGCCTCAATAATGACGAATGCCTGGGCCTGGGGAAATTCATCAGTGATGGTCAAGTGAATAACTGCCTCGTGGCCCGCCGGCAATAAATTTGCCAGATAATCACTGGCAGAATTTGTCAGTTTCATTGTCGGCTTGCCCGAAGGCAGATTTACCACGCCCATATCGCGCCAATAAACCCCTTGGGCAATTCCGGTGCCCAACGCTTTGGAACAGGCTTCCTTGGCGGCAAAACGCTTAGCATAAGAAGCGGCGCGCTGGCGGCGGCGATTTGATTTTACCTGTTCGACATCAGTAAAAATGCGGTTGATAAACCGGTCGCCGAAACGGGCAATTGATTTTTCAATCCGACGGATATCAATCAGGTCGTTGCCCATACCAATAATCATTGGTCACTGTCCGGTTCGATATCGGGGGTAACAAGTTCTCTGGCATGGATCAGTTTTTGTTCTTCAATTTTAGCCGCTTTCATTTTCAGGCGCCTGTTTCTGCGGTCTCTGAATTTTATCGCCAGCCAGCGTGTCACAATATAGACAGCAACAGAAACGCTGACACCAACCGGAATTGAGCCGACCAACATGGGTTTGATAACCGGATTCCAGATGCCAACGATATGACTAAATATCGATGAAATTCCCTGATCCCAGTTTCCGCCCAACGACTTTAATGTTTCACCCAGGCCGCCCTGGGTGTGGCTTGATGAACGGTTGAGGATGAAATTACCGGTGGTATAGGTCGATGCCCAAATGAACGGGAATGATATCGGATTGCCAAAAAAAGTTCCCAGTGCTGCCGCCAGCAGATTACCGGCGATAATATAAGCAACAAGGAATGCAGTCAGGAAATGGAAGCCCATAAAAGGTGTAAAAGAGGCAAATACTCCGGCCGCAACTCCAGCAGAAATGGCGTGGGGGGAACCGGTCAAACGCAAAATACGTTTTGTGACATAGGCGGCAGAGCGCGCCCATGACCTCCTGGGCCACAGGGATATGCGTAGCGTCTCATGCCAATGGGCAGGTTTCTTTCGTCTAAACAGCATTTCTTTACTCTACAAATCTACTGCGGTGAACGGTTTGCAACGGATTTGCATGACCGGTCTTGATATTAATATAGTAACATTTGCCCCATTAACAATCGGTGTCAAATTAAACTGATATCCGAATTTGCGCCAATATTACAGGTTTCTGCTCCCTGGTTTTATCGCCGGGATTTTTGCCAGTTCATCGGGAATGTTATCCGGCGAATAGGCGGGAATTTCATAATCTGCCAAAGCAATTAATGGAACTGTGGTTTCAGAATTCCCTGCAGAACGGTCTACCAGACATGCAGCCGCAAGCACATTGGCTTTTAGTTTAACCATCGTTTCAACGGTTTCTCGAATAGACAGGCCTGTGGAAACGATATCCTCGACTATTACAACCCTTGCGCCCGGGGCAATCTCAAATCGGCGCAAACGGAATTCTCCATCTTCGCGTTCCACCCAGATATTGGGAACTCCCAGATGGCGCGAGGTTTCAAATGCGGGAATGATGCCGCCGATAGCGGGGCCCACCACATAATCGATTTGCCCAAGGTCGGCATTTTTGATTTTTTGAGCCAGGGCCTTGCACAGTTTTTCAGTTTGCTTTGCGTGCATAAAAACCCGTGCTTTTTGCAGAAACACCGGGCTTCGCAGACCGGAGGTCAAAATAAAATGGCCCTCCAGTATTGCACCGCACTGGCGGAAAATATCCAACACTTCTTTTTGATTCACCTGAATTTCCTCTGTAATTATGCCATTCATTCAATAATGCGGATGATTTTACTCACCGCTGACTTTTTTGCCAGCTGTTTGATAATACGCTCAAGGTGACTTAAATCCCAAACTTCCAGATCAATCACCATTTGTGTGAAATCATTGGATTTTGCTGACATTACCATGTTTTGGATATTGCTTTCATTGCTGGCGATTGTATCGGCGATGGTTGCAAGGGCTCCTGGTTCGTTGACCGCGCTCAGTTTTATGGTGGCTGGAAAGCGTTCGGCGTTTTCGGGGACGATATCCCACTGCACATCAATCCAGCGGTCAGTTTGCCCCTTGAATTTGCGCAGTTCAGCCGACTTGGCGGGATAAATGGTAATTCCTTTGCCCGGCTCCAGTATGCCGACAATGCGGTCCCCGGGAACGGCTCCACCCGAAGGTGAAAATCGCACGGGCAAATCGCCTTTTATGCCGCGTATGGGGATGGATCCCATCAACCCGCCTGCACCGCTTTTGACTTTTTGACCGCGACGGCGAAGACCGGGAATTTTAAACAACAACCCTGCACCAGTCTTCAAGCCAAACCAGCCTTCCTCTTTTGGCGGTTTGCGGGTGGCGGCACGTTCTTCCAGGTAGTTGGGGTAAAGAGCCTGAATGACATCGAGAGATGGCAATTCACCGCGACCCACATCGGTCAATACATCTTCGATTGATTGGCGTGCCAGTTTGGGCAATATTTCTTTGATATCTTCGCGTTCAAATACCTTGCCCTCGCGTTCAAAACCGCGTTCAAGAATTCTGGCGCCAAGACTTGAATATTGCAGGCGCACAGCTTCGCGCGTGGAGCGGCGGATAGCGGCGCGGGCTTTACCTGTAACGACGACTGATTCCCAGGCTGAAGGTGGCGTTTGGGATTTGGAGCGGATGATTTCCACTTCATCGCCATTTTGAAGCTCGGTAATTACCGGCATCAACTGGCCGTTAATCTTGCAGCCGACACAGGAATTTCCAACATCAGTATGGACCGCATAGGCAAAATCAATCGGAGTAGCGCCATGGGGAAGCGCGATTATGCGCCCTTTGGGGGTGAAGCAGAATACCTGATCAAGAAACAATTCGAGTTTGGTGTGCTCTAAAAACTCTTCCGGACTGGTGGAATGGGCCAGTTGCTCGATGGTTTTGCGAAGCGTGGCATAGGCATCAATCTCGTTTGAAATGCCCACTGCACCGTCACCCAAATCCTTATAAAGAGCATGAGCGGCTACGCCATATTCGGCAATTTCGTGCATCTTTCTGGTTCTGATCTGCAGTTCCACGCGCTGGCGTTTGGGGCCAATGACGGTGGTGTGGATTGATTTATAGCCGTTTTGTTTTGGTGTTGATATGTAGTCCTTGATGCGGCCTGGAACAAAAGACCAGGTGGTGTGAACCAGGCCCAGGGCGCGGTAACAGTCTTCAACACTCTCGACAATTATGCGAAAGCCATAAATATCCGACAACTGTTCGAAGGCCAGCTCCTTTTTCTCCATTTTTCTGGAAACAGAAAACGGGCGTTTGCGGCGCGAACTTACATCTGCGGGGATTTTACTTTGCTCGAGTTTCTGGGACAATTCGCTGGTAATTTGTGAAATCAGATTCTTGTTTTTTTCTGCCAGTTCTTCCAGGTGTTTGGTAATGGTCTCATGAGTTTCCGGATTAATATGGGAAAAAGCCAGCTCTTCAAGCTCATCGCGCATCGACTGCATGCCCATTCGTCCGGCGAGCGGCGCATAAATTTCCATGGTTTCCTGGGCAATGCGGGCGCGTTTCTCGATTTTCACATGGTTGAGCGTGCGCATGTTGTGCAGCCGGTCGGCAAGTTTTACCAGCAGGACACGGATGTCATCGGATACAGCCAGCAACAGGCGGCGAAGGTTTTCGCCTTGCTCGGCCTTTTTAGACACCAACTCCAGGCGTTTGATTTTGGTGAGCCCTTCAACCAGAGCGCCAATGCGTTCGCCGAATTTATCATCAATTTCCTTGCGGGTGGCATCGGTGTCTTCGATGGTATCGTGAAGCAGGGCAACGGCGATGGTTTCTTCATCGAGCTTCATCTCGGTGAGAATTGCCGCCACTTCCAGGGGATGTGAAAAATAGGGGTCACCACTGGCGCGCAACTGGGTGCCATGCTTTTGCATGGCATAAACATAAGCCTTGTTGAGCAGGGCTTCGTTGACGTCTTTATTATAGCTGGAAACCCGTTCAACGAGTTCGTATTGGCGCATCATGGCCTGTTGTGTGTCCTGGAAGGGTGAAAACTAGACCCTATTGATGCACATAAAAAGGGCGGTGCACAAGCCATGCCTGTACCCGCCCGGTAATTTGAATTTCAACCTTCGTCAATAATCAGTAATCGTCGCTTTTTTCCGGTGGAACAAGCCCCTCGATGCCGGCCAGCAATTCATCTTCTGACATTGCGTCGAAAGCGACCTCTGCTTCGGCAGGTTCAGGAGTAGTGTCCATTACCGGTGCGCCATCGTCACTCGATTGACTGGCGGAAGGTAAAATAGGAATATCCATAACATCACCTTCTTCAGATTCAACATTCTCCGGCTCATCAACCTCCACATGTTTTTGCAGAGAATGAATTAAATCCTCTTTCAAATCAGCGGGGGACAATGTCTCATCGGCAATTTCACGAAGGGCCACAACGGGGTTTTTGTCATTGTCGCGATCAATGGTGATTTCTGCTCCGCTGGAGAGTTGGCGGGCGCGGTGTCCGGCCAACAGGACTAATTCAAAGCGGTTTTCAACCTTGTCGATGCAATCTTCGACGGTAACGCGTGCCATTGAAGGCCTCCTGATGTTAAGAGAACTGGTGGGAACTGGGATTGAGTAACCTGTGGCAGGTATTTTTTCAAGGAAATAATTCGCATTTGGTGCAATAATTTGCCGCAGGCAAAAGCGGGAAACTCGTGGCGATGGGGGTTCAATCTAATTGTGGTAAGCAAATAAATCAGATAGAATAATCATATATTACCACAAGCGTGCTGGTTTGGGGTAATTAAGCTGAGGACACCTGCAAAGAGAGCTCCCATATCTCATGCGCGGTCTGAAGAATATTTTTCAAAATTATTTTAGCACCGGTAACAGCAATTTTGCCGGGCAGTGAGTATCTGATGTATTCATTACTGGAGATTTGCCATGTTTGACCAACGTGAAAAAGTGGCGTTGTTTATCGATGGGGCCAATCTATATGCGACCTCAAAGTCGCTGGGATTTGACATCGATTACCGCAACATGCTGAAATATTTCGAGAAAAAATGTTATTTGCTGCGGGCTTATTATTATACGGCGCTGATTGAGGATCAGGAATATTCTTCCATCCGCCCGCTGATTGATTGGCTGGATTATAACGGCTACCGGGTGATTACCAAACCAACAAAGGAATATGTAGATTCTTCCGGGCGACGAAAAGTCAAAGGCAATATGGATCTGGAACTGGCGATTGATGCAATGCAACTTGCCGATACTGTCGATCATATGGTGCTGTTTTCGGGCGATGGTGATTTTCGTGTGCTGGTCGAAGCATTGCAGCGCATGGGACGAAAAGTCAGCGTTGTTTCCACCGTATCAACGCAGCCCTCGATGATTTCTGATGAGTTGCGCCGGCAGGCAGATCAGTTTATTGATCTGGCCAGTTTAAAAAAGGAAATCGGTCGTGACCCGGCTGAGAGACCCCAAAATATTGATGAAGATAGTGACGAAGAAGATTATTAAAACGAATTTTGATCCCGACTATAATTGCAACGCCTGCCAGCGCCTGGTGGAATACCGTAACAAATATCGAAAAAGTGAGCCCCAATGGCATAACGGGCCGGTGGATACGTGGGTTGATGAACGTGGTGCGGATAATGTCAAACTGCTGGTAATAGGCATGGCGCCGGGTCTCAAGGGTGCCAACCGGACCGGGCGACCATTTACCGGAGATTATGCAGGAGATTTACTTTATCAAACACTTTCAAAATATGGCCTGGCAAAAGGTGAATACGGCTCATCACGCGATGACAGCCTGCAACTTTTGCAATGTGCGATAACCAATGCTGTTCGCTGTGTGCCGCCGCAAAACAAGCCGATTGGTGAAGAAGTAAATAATTGCCGCCCTTATCTGGTGGAAACGCTCAACCGTTTCAAAAACGTCAAAGTGTTGATGACACTTGGAAAAATTGCCCATGATACTACCGCGCGCACCCTGGATACTCGCGTTGCCAGTGTGCCCTTTGGTCACAATCGGCGTCATGAAATGGGGAAATTCACTGTATTTTCCCGCTATCACTGCTCGCGTTATAATACCAATACCGGCAGACTGACTGCGGCGATGTTTGAGGATGTGTTTGATAATATAGTGGAATTTATTGGTTAGGGCCTTTAGTTGTCACCCTTAAAGCAGGGAACAGGCCCCTACCCTTTTTCGCGCATCAAACGTGCCTTTTCGCGTTGCCAGTCGCGTTTTTTGGCGACTTCACGTTTATCGTGGGCTTTGCGGCCTTTGGCGAGGACGATTTGCAGTTTGGCGCGGCCGCGCTCATTAAAATAGAGGCGGTTTGGTACGATTGACATACCATCGCGCTGCACGGCGCCAATCAGTGTATTCACTTCCTTTTTGTGAAGCAGTAATTTTCGGCGGCGGCGCGGGTTGTGATTGTTGCGGTTGGCCTGAAGATATTCGGGAATATGGCAATTAATCAGCCAGATTTCGCCTTTTTCTTCGGTGGCATAACTTTCAGCGATATTGGCTTTGCCGTTGCGCAACGATTTAACTTCGGTGCCGGTAAGCTGAATACCTGCTTCGAACATATCAAAAAATTCGTAATTGTGGCGAGCCTTGCGGTTATCTGCAATCAGTTTGCCGTTATCACCGGGTTTTGGTTTTTTCTTCGGTTTGGCCATAACGCGCTCAATTAATCAGCCCTGCATGAACCATCGCATCGCGGATAATCGATTCCGTTTTCGGCTCGATGGGAACCAGCGGGGAGCGTTGAATATTTTCGCATTTGCCAAGCAGTGACAATGCATATTTTGCGCCACCGGGATTGGGTTCGATGAACAATGCCTCGTGCAAAGGCAAAAGCTTCTCATTAATTTTTAAGGCTTCAGTATAATTTCCCTGCGTGCAAGCCGCCTGAAATTGCGAACAAAGTCCTGGTGCCACGTTGGCAGTAACGCCGATACAGCCAATTCCGCCATGCGCATTGAAACCCAGGGCGGTTACATCTTCGCCGGAAAACTGGATAAATTTTTCACCCATAGCTACGCGCTGCTCAGTGGCGCGTTGCACTTTGGCGGTGGCATCTTTGACACCGATGATGTTTTCATGCTCGTTGAACAAAGCCGTCATCGTTTCAACACTCATATCAATGATTGAACGCGGTGGAATGTTATATATGAACACACCGATATCTACCGAATTCGCGATCATGGCAAAGTGGTGCTTGAGACCGCGCTGGCTGGGTTTATTATAATAAGGTGTCACCACCAGCACCGCATCCGCGCCCATGTTTTCGGCATGTTTGGCAAAATCGATGGCTTCCACCGTGTTGTTGGAACCGGCACCGGCAATAATCGGCACGCGTCCGCGCGCCTGATCAATGCAGATATCCACGACGAATTTGTGTTCATCATGGGTGATGGTTGGCGATTCACCGGTGGTGCCCACCGGAACGAGGCCGTTAGTACCTTCCTCAATCTGCCAATCAACAAGATCGCGAAAGGCCTTTTCATCAACTTCACCACTCGTTTTGAACGGGGTGACAAGGGCGGTATAGGAACCTTTGAACATGATGGCCTCTTAATGGTGAAATTATTGGTATTGCTACAGCAAAAGCATTCATAACGCTCTGTTATTCCCACCGCAAGCAAAACTGTTGGCGCGCACTGCAAACGGTTACCAATTGAGTCAATTCCTTAACCATTTGTTTGCTATTTAGCAGAGGTTAAATTTACGCCACATTACCACTGCACACCCACTGATACATTGGGTGGGTAAAGTGTTATTGAAATTCTAAGCGATATAGCCGGTCATATTATGAAATTCAGTTTATCATCTATTAGAAATACGGGTATTTTATACTTGGCAGCACTGGCAATGCTGCCAACTTCTGCCAGTGCGCAAAGCGTTGGTATTGAACAATTATTGATTGAGCGCCCTGCTGTTCCAATCCCCAGACCGGGAAATCAGAATCCTGCTGTTATTCAGCAATCTGCACAATTGGCTCCAGCCGCAAACAGGCCGGTTTCCACCGGGACTGCTGCAAATAGTATTCCGGCAAAACAAGGCAGTTTGCGAAGTGGGCTGGATGCTATTGCCAATCGGAATATTAATGAAGCAAGGGCAATCCGGCTTGGTATGCGCGCCGGGTCACTGGATAGAAAAATACTGGCCTGGGCAATAGCGCTGTCGGCTCAGAAAGGCGTGCCATCTGCTGAAATCGCTAAAATTGTCAGTGACTTACCCAATTGGCCCGGTCAAATTACCATGCGCCAGAATTCTGAAACGGCAATGGCCCGGGAGGGATTGTCGCCACGGGCGGTCGTCAAGGCTTTTGGAGCGCAAAAACCCGAGGGCCTGAATGGAGCGGTATTACTGGCTAAATCCCACCTGGCTTTGGGCAATAAAAAGGCCGCCAGGCAGGCGATCATTCCCTATTGGCACCGCCGGAAACTTTCGAAAAGTAATGAGGAACTGATACTGAAAAATGTTGGCTCTGTATTGAGTGTCAATGACCACCGTATTCGCATGCACTACCTGTTTTATCGCGGTCAACCGACAGCAGCCAGCCGTATGGCGTCCAGATCACAGCAGGTTTCACTGGCACGGGCACGCAATGCGGTTTCAAAACGGTTGAAGGATGCAGGCAAGAGGCTTGGGGCGGTTGCTCCTTCTTCTCGCAGGGATCCGGGTTATATATTTTCCAGAATTCAGTATCTGCGCCGGTCGGACCAGTATGAAAAAGCGGCAAAACTGCTGGCATCTGCACCGCGCAATTCCGACAAGCTGGTTTATCCTGATGAATGGTGGGTTGAGCGGCGTATTTTGTCACGGGCGATGCTTGATATTGGTAATTACAAACTGGCCTACAAACTGGCTTCAGAATATACCGCCACTTCTGCCACTAAAAAAGCGGAAGCGGAATTTCACGCAGGGTGGTATGCGCTGCGGTTTTTGAAAAACAGGCGGTTGGCGCAGAAACATTTCAAGAAAATTCTCACGATTTCAAAATCTCCGATTTCTCAGGCACGTGGGTTTTACTGGCTGGCACGCGCTTCAGCGGGGGGACAGGCGCGTAAATATTATCAGGCAGCAGCCAAACATCAGGGGACTTATTATGGTCAGCTGGCAGCAGTTAAGCTGGGAAAACGCCGCTTGAATGTAGCGGCATCAAAACCAAGTGCGGGTGATCGCGCACGGTTCAAATCGCGTGAACTGGTGCAGGCAATTTCGCGACTTGAGAGCATCAAGTATGGAAAACGCAGCGAGAGTATTTACCGTAATCTGGCCAGGACCCTCACGTCGGCTGGCGAAATTTCTTTGCTATCGGCGCGGGCTGAAAAACTGGGAAAACGCACGCTGGCATTGCAGATTGGCAAAATCGCCTATCGTCGTGGCCTGCCGGTGATGACTTCATCCTGGCCGATTGGTGCTATTCCAAAATCAGCAATCGATAGCAATACGGGGCGTGCACTGGCCTATTCAATTGCACGTCAGGAAAGTGCGTTTAATATTGCCGCCGTTTCGGGTGCTAATGCACGCGGGTTGTTGCAACTGTTGCCCGGCACCGCAAAACAGATGGCAAAAAAGACGGGAATTGCCTATTCATTCAAGAAACTCACCCGTGACCCGGCCTATAATGTCAAACTGGGTTCCGCCTATCTCTCTGAACAGCTGACCAATTTCAACGGTTCTTATATTCTGACATTTGTGGGCTACAATGCGGGGCCCGGCCGGGTGAAACAGTGGATTGCAAAATATGGCGACCCGCGCGGCAAACCGCTTGATTATGTAATTGACTGGGTGGAGCGCATTCCTTTCACGGAAACACGCAATTATGTGCAGCGGGTGATGGAAAACATGCAGGTTTACAAAGCACGCCTTGGGCGCTCGCGGCTGGAAATCGATAAAGACCTGGTTCAGGGACGACGTTAAAGAGCCTTCTTGAAATTACAGCAACTTGGTTGTAGTTTTCTTTTTACTTTCACGATTTTTGACAGGTTTTCAATTGAGTAATTCTCAACAGTGGCAGGATTTTACCTATACATCTAATGACGGTTTGCGTCTGGCCGGGCGAAAGTATGGCTGGCAGCATCGCGATCGCCTGGCTGTATTGTGCCTGGCAGGTTTAACCCGAAACAGCGCTGATTTTCATGAACTGGCGCTTTATCTGGCAAACCATGAAAAAAACCCGCGCCGGGTGCTTTGCCTGGATTATCGCGGTCGTGGAAAATCTCAATATGACAAAAACTGGAAAAATTATAATCCGCTGGTGGAAGCTGGTGATGTGATTGACGGGCTGATTGCTGCGGGTCTTGATCATGTGGCAATTGTGGGCACATCGCGCGGGGGAATGATTGCCCTGGCTTTGGCGGCAATGCGACCGGGATTGATGAAAGCCGTTGTCTTTAATGATATCGGGCCGGAAATTGATGGGCCGGGGCTGGTGCGTATTAAAAATTACATCGAACATGCCAAAGACCCGGGCAGCTGGCCCCAGGCGGTGGAGATGCTGCGGGAAGTCAGCGCCAAGCAGTTTCCAAACTGGGATGATGAGGAACTGGACCGCCAAGCGCGACTGATTTATGCGGAAAAAGGCGGAAAAATTGTTCGCCGCTACGATAAAGGCATGATGAAATCACTTTCATCAATCAATCTTGATGAGCCGCTACCCACCTACTGGCCACAGTTTGAGGGCTTGAAGAAGCTGCCGCTGTTGCTGATACGCGGCGAGAATTCGGATTTGCTGTCACTTGAGACAGTGGAGAGGATGAAAAAGGTTCAGCCCACAATGGAAGTAGTGACTTCGCGCCATGAAGGCCATGCGCCCAATCTTGGGGCGGGCGTTCTGCCTGAAAAGATCGCGCGGTTTTTGAGCGCCGCTGATAAAATGCACCGGTAGGCTGCGGCCATTTTTATTATCTGAATTTGCACCCAACAAATAAAAAGGCCCGGTCGAAACCGGGCCTTTTCAGTATCTAAACAATTAAGTCAGATTAGAATGAGCGTACAACACGCAGACGAGCCTGCACATAGTCGCCTTCGCCGAACAGAACTTCTGGACGGATGGACAGACCGGAAACCGGGTTCCAGCGTGCGCCAAGTCCTAAGCGACCCATATCAACTCCATCGGCATCGGTATAACCGGCCCATACGGTGAACTGTGAGCTCACTTTATAGGAAACGTCTACGCCCCACTGCCATTCGACAGTTGCTGCAGTATAACCAGTTACATACTGAGTTGCACCATTATCGCCAGAATACCAAGCGTGGATGCCAACGTTTTCGATTGCAGTAATGTCAGCAGACACTTTCCAAGCTAGCTCATTAACAGATGAGTCATAGATGGCTGTACCAGCAACACGACCCCATGAACCAGCATAAGATGCGCCGAAATATGCGTCATATGGGTCAGCAGCAGTTGATACGGCTGCAACGCTGTTTGAGTCTTGAACACCGATGGTAGCGGAGAAACCGTTAGCCGAGTAGGTGTAGTCGAGGAAAATAGCCTGATCATCGTCGTAGTAACCATCATTTGCAGCATACTGCCAGCCATAGCCGTGATGAGTGGTGAAGAACGAGTCGGAATAACCGAGACGGAAACCACCAAGGCTGATCAAAGCGCGGTTAATAACAGCATTGGCACCAGTTGAACGGCCGTCACTTTGAAGACGAAGCTGTGAGCGCAGTGTGCCCCAATCAGTTTCGTTGCGGGCATCAATGTTCAAACGGGTACGAAAGCGCCAGTCACCTGTTGTGCCGCTTCTTACGGAAGCAGGTACAGCAACGATCAGACCAGTTGTTGGGTCCAAACGAAAGCTTGCAGGGACAACCGTATCCGGTACATCTGTATAGATATATTCAGAACGGACATAGCCGCTGAACTTCAGGCAGGTTTCGGTACCAGGAATGTAGAAGAAGCCGTTACCATCGGTATCGCAGACTTTTACATAATCCATTGGTTCTGCCACCTGTGCACTCG
>JAKISV010000068.1 GCA_021648425.1 Rhizobiaceae bacterium | reverse complement strand
TGATTGAAATCGGCATTACACCAAACCGGCCCGGTGCGCTTGGGGTGGCGGGCATTGCGCGTGATCTGGAAGCCTATGGGCTTGGTACGGTAAAGCCGGTGAAGATTTCAGAGCCCAGGGGTGATTTTCCATGTCCGGTGGATGTTAAACTCGATTTTGATGGTGAGAGTCTCTGCCCGGCTTTCGGGCTTCGTTATGTTAAAGGCGTTAAAAACGGGCCGTCACCCAAATGGATGCAGCAGCGGTTGCTGGCTATTGGTTTGCGACCGATTTCGGCGCTGGTTGATATAACCAACTATGTGACTTTTGACCTGGGCAGGCCGCTGCATGTTTTTGATGCAGACAAAGTAGCGGGTAATCTGGTGGTACGACGGGCAAAGGATGGTGAAAAACTGCTGGCACTCGATGGCAAAACCTACAAGCTCAATTCACAAAACTGCGTAATTGCCGATGATAACGGCGTTGAATCGCTGGCCGGTGTCATGGGGGGAGAAACGTCGGGCTGCACGGATGACACGGTCAATGTGCTGGTCGAATCCGCCCTGTGGGAACCGTTGAATATTGCGCGGACCGGGCGCGATTTAGGCATCATTACCGATGCGCGTTATCGTTTTGAGCGTGGCGTAGATCCGGCCTTCATGGTGCCGGGACTTGATCATGCCACCAGGCTTGTGATGGAATTGTGCGGCGGGGAAGCATCGCAAAGCATCATTGCCGGTAATGTTCCGGAGCCGGAACTGACAATTGATTTTCCGGTTCACGAGGTAAAACGGCTGACAGGCATTGAGGTTTCTTCAGATGAAACAGCTGACATCCTTGGGCGTTTGGGATTTGAAACAAGCGGCTCCGGAGATGTGTTGCAAGTCAAAGTACCAAGCTGGCGGCCTGACGTGGAAGGCAAGGCTGATCTTGTCGAAGAAGTAATGCGCATTCATGGCGTCAACAATATCAAACCACAGCCGCTTGCAGCGCTGAATAATGTTGGTCAGAAAATTCTTACCACCGGCCAGCTGCGGGTGCGCGCGGCACAACGCTCACTGGCAGCGCGCGGCATGATGGAGGCGGTTACCTGGAGTTTCATCTCCGCAAAACAGGCCAGGCTGTTTGGTGGCGGGCAAAGCGAACTGGCGCTGGCAAATGCAATATCGAGCGATATGAGCGACATGCGCCCGTCCCTGCTGCCAAATCTGATGAGTGCTGCACAGCGCAATGCGGACCGGGGAAATGGCGATGTGGCTTTGTTTGAGGTGAGCGGTGTGTTTCACAGCGATGAACCTTCCGGCCAGAAAAGTTGCGCTGGTGGCATTCGTCGCGGCACAGCGGGTCTGGTTGGCGCGGGGCGCAACTGGCAGGGCAATGCAGGCAATGTGGGCGTGTTTGATGCCAGGGCGGATGCACTGGCGGTGCTGGAAGCCTGCGGCATGGATCCTGCCAATGTGCAGATTGTGGCCGGTGCATCGGACTGGTATCATCCAGGACGCTCTGGCACTATTCAGCTTGGGCCTAAGTTAATTCTGGGCGCCTTTGGTGAATTCCATCCGCTTACGCTGGAAGCCATGAATGTTACCGGCCCCATGTGCGGGTTTGAAATATGGCTTGATGCCATCCCTGCCCCTCGCCGCAAGGCCACCAAAACCAAATCACCGCTGGAAATTTCAGATCTTCAGCTGGTTAAAAGAGATTTCTCTTTTGTTGTCGACAAGGATACACAATCATCCAAACTCATTCGGGCAATCAGCGGTGCGGACAAAAAGCTGATTTCAAACGTACAGGTGTTTGATCTGTTTGAAGGTGCTTCACTGGGTGAGGGTAAAAAATCGATCGCTATCGAAGTGACTTTGCAGCCGACTGCTAAAACCCTGACGGATGAGGAAATCGAAGCGGTTACCGCGAAAATAATTGACAATGTCTCCAAATCTACCGGTGGAGTATTGCGCGGGTAGCTGGTCGGCGATTTTGAATTGACGGGAATTATGTTATTGGGAATGTGACGATTCTATTTCAGGCGGGTTAGTAGGCATCAGCTTGCTAATCTCCAGTTACAGGAGTTTGAATTACCATGGGTGTAAATCTGATCTTGTTGCGTATGATGGCAATCACGGTTGCAGTGGCGAGTGTCTTTAGTAATTCGACCTCCTACGCCCAATCGAATGTGTCCGCAAAAAAACTGTTTTCTTCACAGATATTGCCAGCAGATTTGAAACCGCAGGTTTATGGCGGTTATACGCGGGGCTGCATTGCGGGCGCCCAGACTATTCCTGTTGATGGTCCCAACTGGCAGGCGATGCGCCTGTCGCGCAACCGTCACTGGGGGCATCCGCGACTGCTGCAAATTATCGAAGAACTGTCGGTAAAAGCCGCTGATAAAGGCTGGAACGGTCTGTTGGTTGGCGACATGTCACAACCACGCGGCGGGCCTTCACCGGGGCATCGTTCCCATCAGATTGGCCTGGATGTGGATATCTGGTTTACACCGATGCCCGAAAAACGTTTTTCATTCAAAGAGCGCGAAAAAACCAGTGCGGTTTCCATGCTCAAAAAAGGTTCGTTTTACGTGGACGACAATAAGTGGAGCCAAAGTCGCACTGAATTGTTGAAGGCTGCGGCGCAGTTCCCAGAGGTTGAGCGGCTGCTGGTCCATCCGGGTATCAAGAAAAAGCTCTGCGATACAGTCAAAGGCGACCGCAGCTGGCTCAGTAAGGTGCGACCATTCTGGGGGCATATGTATCATTTCCATATGCGTATCGGCTGTCCGGCCGGTTCACCAGGCTGCAAATCACAGAATGCTGCACCCAAAGCCGATGGCTGTGACAAATCCCTGGCCTGGTGGTTTAAGTCCGGGCTTGCTCCTAAAAAGAAAGCAAAAGCGCCAACAGTGGTGAAGAAAAAACCAGTGAAGCGCAAGCAAATGCTGCTGAGCAGTTTGCCACGTGCCTGTGAGACAGTATTAAATGCCGCGCCACGCGATCTGGCTGCCGCCACATTAAAGGTCAGCGATTTAAGTTTCGCCGCCCCGCAGATCGATATGCCGATTTTTGATGCGAACAAAGTCTTGAACAGTAAAGCCAGAACATCCACGAAAAAACCTGCCAGCATTGCTGTTGCTATCCCTACCAAAAGGCCTGCAAGCTGATTTTATATACTGAGTTCTTTGCGTAAAACTTTGGTGAGTTTTTGTACAATGATGTCGTAGGCGGCATGAATATAGGCTTTGATTTCATCATCGCTGAGGTCCGTTTGCCCATCAATCTGCACCCACTTTGCGCGAGCCAGGTAAGGTGCGGGGATAAACCCTTTTTCCTGTATGAGAAGCGAATAGGAAAAATCAGAGCATTTGAAGGATATTTTCACATCAAGGCGGGCATTGTCTTTGCCCCACCGCGAGCCAATGGCAAAAATCTTACCACCGATTTTCCACACATCCGCATTGCCCCACTGGACCACATGGGTGGTTTTTGGCAGTGCTTTGCAAATGGAATTAAATTTCTTGCGGTTCAAACAACTGCTCCAGTACCAATTGCGCAGGCAACTCCCGTGCCACCTATCCCGCAATAGCCGCCGGGGTTTTTTTCCAGATATTGCTGGTGGTATTCTTCAGCGAAATAAAATTCCGGCATTTCCAGAATTTCTGTAGTGATGGTCCCCAGTCCGGCATCATTGAGAGCGCTTTGGTAGGAGGCTTTCGAAGCAATTGCCGTTTCAAGCTGTTGGGCGTTAGCGGTATAAATTCCCGAGCGGTATTGTGTGCCGCGATCATTGCCCTGTCGCATGCCTTGTGTGGGATTGTGGCTTTCCCAGAAGGTATTCAGCAATTTTTCAAATAAAATTTCTGCGGGGTCAAATACCACCAGCACCACTTCATTGTGGCCGCTCATACCTGAACATACTTCTTTGTAGGTAGGATTGGGGGTTATTCCGGCACTATAGCCAACAGCGGTGACATAGACGCCTGCCAGTTCCCAGAATTTACGTTCTGCCCCCCAGAAACATCCCATGCCAAACAACACGCTCTGCATTTTTTCAGGATAGGGGGGATGGAGGCAATTGCCGTTGATGAAATGATGGCTTGCTGTTTTAATTGGCTCACTTCTACCCGGCAACGCGCTGGAAGCATCAGGCAGAGCTGAACTTTTACCAAATATATCCAGTAGTCCCATTTAGTTTCCTCCAGTCACAGCTTCACGAACTTTCAGGCGCCATACTGATCCTGCCATTTTTGCTTTTTGCTGCGACCCATAAGTGCAAATAATAGCGCCAATATGCCCGTTATAAGCCAGGTTGGCCACTGCAATAAGGTCTGAATACCCGGGTCCCAAATCGCGGGGTGCACAAAACGCTGGATAATGGCCTGAGAAAAATTAAGAGTGGAAGGACTGATATTAAACCAATCCTGGCCCAGTGGCGTCATAATAATTGTTGAATCGGCAATGGAGCGGGTAATGTCGAGAATGCCGGTAATTACTGCTACCGTAAGAAACAACAGCGCTAATGCCTTGAACAGGAACTTGAACATAATATTTTCCAAATCTGATAACTGATCATCGCCCCGATATCACACAAATAGGATTATGGAACTGTTATTGCAAGCTTATCACATTAGTTTCATAAGATGTGAATTCGCAGCTTGAACCCGGGCGCAGGAAATGTATATTGCGCCAGCCTCACTAAAATTGGTGAAGCAACTGCGCAGGAGAGGTGGCCGAGTGGTCGAAGGCGCACGCTTGGAAAGCGTGTAGGCGGGTAACCGTCTCCAGGGTTCGAATCCCTGTCTCTCCGCCATTTTACATAGTGCTATCGCCTTCGGTTAAATGAGCGCGAGGCAACGGGTTCGAACTTTGTCCCGAACTCTTCGCCATTATATATAGGTTTAGGTCATGTTTGAGCCAACTCTGCTGGCCTATGTCAGTGTCGTATTTCTTGTGGCTGGAATAACCAAGGGAATTGTCGGTGGCGGTTTACCGGTGATGTCTATTGGATTATTGACGGTAGTTTTAAGCCTTCCCGAAGCCATTGCCCTTGTCATGCTTCCGGCAACCATAACCAATTTCTGGCAGGCATCTACCGGCGGATATTTCAAAATGCTGGTGTGGCGTCTTTGGCCCTATATTCTCACTTCCATATTAGCGGTGATATTAGGAACGATGTTGCTGATAATTGCAAACCCGCTGTTACTGACTATTCTGCTTGGTTTATTGATGGCGGTACATTCGCTGATGGGGATAGCAGGGATAGAATTTAAAGTTTCGCATAACTGGGAGAAAACCTCTGGCCCGGCCTTTGGTTTTATCACTGGATTATTCGCCGGGATGACGGGTTCTCCGGCTTATCCCGGCCTTTATTATCTCAGTGGGCTTGGATTTGACAGAAATCAGCTGGTTCAGGCGATGGGGATTTGTTTTTCAGTGGTGACACTTAGTGTTGCCATCTCGATGCAAAGTAATAATTTGCTGAGCTTCAACCAAATCATTCTATCGCTAATTGCCGTTGTTCCGGCAATTAGCGGTATGGTAATCGGTTCGCGAATTCGGCAAAACCTATCAGAAAACAATTTCAAAAAACTGTTTTATCTGACCTTGTTGTTTATGGGAATATATCTGGTGGCGCGAAGCCTTTTGCGCATGATGTGAAAAAACCAATTACTAGAATAAATTGCCCTGGTTGGAGGCGGGTGATTTTTTACCCTTTGCAACGGGGGCCGGTTTTGGTTTTTCTCCACCAAGAGTTTGAGCGGCAAAATCACCGTCTTTCATCTTGATGTTAATCAGCGAATTTGCACTTATTCCTGATGCACTCGTTATTGTCTTGCCAGCTTCATCCATGACCACCGCAAATCCGCGTTCAAGCACACTTAAATAAGAAAGCGTGCCCAGCAATCTGCCTGCCTGTTCAATTTTATACTGGCTGCGCTCAAGCGATTGCTGTACGGCGCGACTGGCCCGTTGGCCTGCGACATCAATCTTTTGCTTATTTGTTTCGAGCATTTGTGCCAGCCCATGCCAGCCAAGACGCCCGGCTATTTTTTCGTAATTCGCACGTTTCGCGCCAGCGGCAATTGTCAGCCCCTGTCCCAGGCGCATTGCCAGGCTGTCAATAAGCTGTCGCGGTATTTCCAGAAGCGTTTGTGGTGTAGATAAACCGCGTCCTGCTGCGCGCAAACTATTGCGCGGCTCTTCAAGTGTGCGCTGAATGCCCGAACGAAGCCTGGCGCCAAGGCCCGCCAGTTGCGCCTCCAGTTCCGCACGAACCGGCACCGCCATCTCTGCTGCTGCTGTGGGTGTTGGCGCGCGAACATCAGCTACCAGGTCAAGCAATGTCCAATCAGTCTCATGGCCAACTGCTGATATCAAAGGAATTTGCGAATCTGCTGCGGCGCGAACCACCGCTTCATCATTAAACCCCCACAAATCTTCAACACTGCCACCGCCACGCGCCACAATGATCACATCGGGTCGGGGCAGTTTTCCGCCAACTTCAAATGTATTAAAACCGGCAATTGCAGCAGATACTTCATTGCCGCAACCCTCGCCCTGTACACGCACCGGCCAAACCAGAACATGCAGTGGGAAACGATCTTTCAACCGGTGCAGAACATCGCGAATGACCGAGCCTGACGGGGACGTCACTACACCGATAATTTTTGGCATATAGGGCAGCAACTGTTTGCGGCCTTCTTCAAACAACCCCTCACCGCCAAGCTTTTTCTTACGCTCCTCCAGCAGCGCCATCAGTGCACCTGCACCTGCGGGTTCTATATTGTCGATGACAATCTGATATTTGGAAGAACCGGGAAACGTGGTCAGTTTACCAGATGCAATTACCTCCAGCCCTTCTTCAGGGACATGTTTCAGGCGTGAAGCCACACCGCGCCAGATAACCCCGTTAAGAACAGCCTTGTCATCTTTTAAGTCGAGATAAATATGACCCGATGCCGGTCGCGAAACCCGTCCGATTTCACCACGAACCCGCACATAGCCGAATTGTTCTTCTACCGCTTTTTTCAGGGCAAAAGACAATTCAGATACACTGAGTTCCAGCGCATTGGTATTGGTATCTGTCATGAATTTGTCTTGCCCCTGAAAGGCATCCTCAACGCTTCATATATTTGTCAAAAATTGATTCTATGCCACCCTGATAGCCGCTATCGACCTGGCGTCCGGTTTCAAACATATCACCAAACAATTCATCAAGGCCGCCGCCGCGCCGTTGTGGTGTCTGGCGTTGTCGGGGAGCATTTTTTCTGCTCCCGCGATCACGTTCAAAAAAATCCGGTTCCTGCTGTGTAGAACGCCGCCGCCGCGTAGTTTGTGGCTGTTGCTCATCATTGGGTTGATACTGGCCACGTTTATCGCCGAGCATTTGTTCAAAAATCTGCCCAAGCGGGTTGTCGTTGCCGTAGGGGTTGTTTTGGGGTGCATTCCTTTGGCGACCGGAACTGCGACTCCCGCCCCCCATCATCTGTTCAAGAATATCGCCCAATGGATTGTTTTTTTGGCGTCTGCCTCGCGGGTTGGGGCTTTGTCGCTGATTTGCCCCCTGATTGCCAAAACCGCCATTGACCAGCTCACCTAATATCTGACCTAAAATTCCACCGCCACTGCTTTTGCCCGTATTGCCAAAGTTCTGCATTTGCCCGGTGGACTGTTTGAACAAACCTCCCATTACCATCGAAGCCACGACCGGTAGCATTTTTTTGATTGTTCCTTCATCCACGCCGCTGGCCTGAGCAGCTTGGGTGGCAACGGCGCGGCTGACATCTTTTGAGCCAAATAAATACCCCAAAATGCCATTGCCTTCCTGAATACCCTTTGTTGAAAATGCCGCCTTGCTGTCATCTGCATATTGTTCATGCCGCCCACCAGATAATGTCTGCATGAATGCACCAAAATCTTTTGGTTTGGTAGCATTGCGTTTTAATCCACTGGAAAATGCCGGCAAAACCGCCTCCAGGGCCTTTTCCGCTTGCGATGCATCCAGGCCAAACTGCTTTTGCAATTGAGAAAACGCTTCTCCATTTTGCGATTTCAGCATCATTTCAATCAGTGGCAGCATTTTGGGTATCCATTCAAAATAAATTGTAATTTATTGACCTGCTTAAACAGGTGTTAACTATAAACGACATAGGGTTGCAATTGAAGGGTTTCAACAGGGACTCAATAATTCAACAGTAACCAGTCAGGCGTCAAGCACCTATGAAAAATGTTTCAGCTTTAAAAACCACGCACCCAAAACCACGAATTCGCTCTGCACGCACCGAACGACTGGGTTATATTCTGTTCGACAATCAAACTACAACTGTCCCATGCAGAGTAAGGGAGTTCGGTCCTGAAGGGGCAACCCTGACGATGGATGGCTGGATGGGAGTACCAGGCAGTTTTTCCTTGTTTGTCGACCCTGAACGCAGCCGCTATTCGTGTACGGTAATCTCTCAGCGCGGCAATTCCGCCAAAGTAAGTTTTGCGGCCTAGCGCCCAATCTGAAGCGCTCTATAACGGCCAGAACACCAGTATAGCTGGTATACTAACCGCCAGGATGATAATCTCCAGCGGCAGCCCCATGCGCCAGTAATCACCAAATGAATATCCGCCCGGACCCAATATCAACGTATTGTTTTTATGACCGATGGGTGTGAGGAAAGCACAAGACGCAGCCACCGCGACGGCCATCAGGAATGGGTCGGGATTAACGCCAAGGCTTTGAGCTATCGAGATTGCAACAGGTGCCGCAACAATGGTTGTGGCCGTATTGTTGAGCACGTCGGAAAGCGTCATGGTAACGGCCATCAGCACCGCCAGCACTGCCCAGGGCGCCATACCCCGGGTGATATCGATAATCATACCGGCAATCAGCGCAGTACCGCCTGCCGCATCCAGTGCAGCGCCCAGCGGGATCATTGATCCCAGTAGAACCACCACGGGCCATTCGATGTGATCATAAACCTCGCGCACCGGCATAATTCCTGACAGTACATACAGCGCAACAACGCCGCCAAGGGCAATCGGCAGGTAAATCAGGCCAAAGGAAGAAGCCGCAATGGCACCGGCAAATATTCCCGCCGCTATCCAGGTTTTATTGTTGAGGGTGACGGAAAGACCGCGCTCGGCCAGAGGCAATGCGCCCAGCCACTGTGCAACATGACCCAGTTCTTCACTTGGCCCATGTAGTAGCAGGATATCGCCAGGGCGAACAATGGTGCGCCGCACGCGTTGCTTGATACGAACCCCGCCGCGCGAGATGCCCAGCAGATTGACGCCGTGACGCCAAAGCAATCCAAGGCTAAGGGCATTTTTTCCGGCTATGCGCGATTCAGGACGAACCACAACCTCCAGCAGGCCCTGGCCGGCACCGGCCGCTACGGTTTGTTCTCCACTTTCCTTGTCACCCAGTGTTAATTTCAGCGCTGTGCGAAATTCATCCAGAGCATCTGGATTGGCCTCGATTACCAGCGTATCGCCAGCTTTGATGCGGCGGTTATATACATTACCAAACTGGCGGCGGCCGCCGCGTATCAGGCCGACAATCAGCACATCAGCTTTTTCGGTTTCTTCATCAAGATCACGAATACGCTGATCAATGAGTGAAGACTTTTCAGGCACCGTCATTTCAGCAATATAATCGGCCAATTCGAAATATTTATTGTTATCATTGTCGCCAATCTCCGGGTTTGGAATTAGCCGCCAACCCACCAATGCAACAAAAAGCAATCCGGCAAATGCGGCTACCAGTCCAACGGGCGCAAAGTCAAACATCAAAAATGGCGCGCCCAGTTCTTCTTCCCGAATAATCGCAATGATTATATTTGGCGGAGTGCCAATTAAGGTCACCATGCCTCCTAAAATGGTAGCAAAGGACAGCGGCATTAACGACAATCCGGGACTGCGACCGGCTTTGTTTGCTGTTTGCATATCAACAGGCATCAGCAAAGCAAGGGCTGCGACATTATTCATGAAAGCAGATAGCACTGCACCCACACCACCCATGATGGAGATATGAGCGGCCAATCCGCGTGAAGAATCCACCAATGTACGTGTAATCAGATGGACTGCACCTGATTTCACCAGCCCGGCGGATACAACAAGCACCAGCGCCACCACTACGGTTGCAGGATGGCCGAACCCGGAAAAAGCTTCGCTGGTCGGCACTACCCCGCTGACTACTCCTGCAAGCAGCGCGCAAAACGCCACCAGATCATAGCGCCAGCGGCCCCACAAAAATAATATGAATACGACTGCGAAAATTGAAAAAAGAATAATTTGTTCTGTGGTCACGAATGCCTCATTATTGATGACTGGATTGCATTACAGGCCAATGGTTCACTACCCGCCTCACAATCTTTTTACATCTCGTTTTATGAATGTTTATATCAATTGATCTGAATTAATAATACGAGTGAAACACATTAAAGCGATCATTTGCAAACTGTTCTGGAATTTAACTTATGAAATTTTTCCGCCTGTTGATATCTGTCACCCTGGTAAGCCTCATCATAGTCGTGTCGAACGGAATATCCAACGCCACCGACAAAATGTCTGCGCCCGATGCGCTGCGTGAAATTGAGGCAGGGAATATGATTCTGCTTGATATTCGCTCACCTGGTGAATGGAAAGAAACCGGCGTGGCTTCAGTTGCTGTGCCACTCACCATGCACAGCAAAACATTCATACAGGGGTATGAGAAGATTGTTTCAGAAAACCCCGGGAAAAAAATAGGTATCATCTGCGCGGTTGGCGGGCGAACTGCCTGGTTGCAGGCTGAACTTGCAAAACGCGGGCTGGGGGATGTGACCGACATTGCTGAAGGCATGCTTGGATCAAAGGCAGGGCCAGGCTGGATTGCACGTGGAATGGAAATGAAAAAAGTTGAATGAACAACTGAGCGATGCGTTGCTCATCGCCAGGTATCTTCATTCCACATGGCATCAAATGCACTGCGATAGTTGGGCCATGCATATTGCATAGCTAAATCGGCCTTGGATTTTTCGTTGGAAACCCGCTTGTTTTCCCCATAAAAAGAACGCGCCATTGGAGTGATATCAGCGGTATCAAAATCTATTTCCGGCGGCGGGGCGATACCGTGCAATTTATGTACATAACTCACTACATCCTGAGGCGGGGCAGGTTCGTCGTCGGTGATATTGAATATGCCTGCGGCTTTTAACCCGATTGCCTTGTCCATTGCCGTTGCTATGTCATCGCGGTGAATACGGTTAAACACCTGACCTTTTTTGACCAGCCTGCGTGAGCGGCCTTTTTCCATGTTCACCAGCGCATTGCGGCCTGGACCATAGATCCCCGACAGGCGAAAGATTGTCAGCGGGATGTTTATTTCCCCGGTTAATTTTTGCCAGCCTTTTTCAGCGGCCAGTCGTTCAACAGAACGTGCGGAGGCCGGACGGCATTTGGTTTCTTCATCAACCCAGGCACCCTGGTGATCACCATAAACACCGACTGTTGAGAGATAACCTACCCATTGCAGATTTGCACAAGAGCGTAATAATTCCTCAGCAGCGCGCAGGACGGGGTCGCCTTCAGCATCAGGTGCAATAGAAATCAGAACATGGGTTGCAATTTCGATTGCCTGTTCAAGCGCCCCATCGATCTGATTGCCGTCAAAGACCAGATGTTTATAGCCATTGGTGATCGAAGAAGTTATTGTTCGATTGGTCACAGTGATGGATTGAAACCGCTGCAGAACCTTTCGGCCGATGGCGGATGCCGCATAACCATGGCCAAAAATCAGCAGATGATTATTCGTGTTATTTTTATTTGTCATTCAGCTCACAGCTCCATTCAATGCGAACATCCTCATGGGTTTCACCGGCAAGGTTTTCTTTGCGTATTTGAGCGATATTGTTTTCATTATCAAGCATGCGCAAAGCCCAAACTGCTGCTCCACGAACCAGCGGGTCGGGGTCTTGCAGGTGAATTTTGATCTGTTTGATAAAAGTTTGATTGCCACTGTTACCCGCAGCAATCAGTACATTTCGCAAAAACCGATTGCGGCCAATGCGTTTTACAGGTGATCCAGTAAACAGTTTTCTGAATTGTGCATCATCAAGGCCAAGTAAATAACCCAATTCAGGATTCATCAATTCCCGGCGCGCATGCAATTTGGTTTCGCGTGCTTTAGTGGCAAATTTATTCCAGGGGCAGACGGCCAGACAGTCATCGCAGCCATAGATGCGGTTACCGATTGATCTTCTGAATTTAAGGGGAATGGGTTGTTTGTTTTCAATGGTCAAATAGGAAATACAACGACGCGCATCGATCTGGTATGGGGCGGGAAATGCTTTTGTAGGGCAAATATCCAGACAGGAGGTGCAGTTTCCGCAATGGTCATCGTCGCTGGCATCCGCAATAAGTGTGGCGGTTGTAAATATGGAGCCCAGAAACAACCATGAACCAAATTCACGTGAAACCAGGTTGGTGTGTTTTCCCTGCCAGCCAATACCCGCCATCTGGGCAAGGGGTTTTTCCATCACAGGGGCTGTGTCAACAAACACTTTGACATCGCACTGGTGCCAGGAAACCAGTTTACCGGCAAGGGTTTTGAGCTTGCCTTTGATGAGATCATGGTAATCGCGGTTTTGGGCATATACCGATATTACTCCGGCATTTTTTTCTTTTAATCCGTTTCGTGGATCAAAGGCAGGGCCATAGTTCATTGCCAGCATAATGACCGATTTTGCCTCAGGCCAAAGGCCAGCGGGGCTGGCGCGGCGTTCCATGGTGTCTTCAATCCATGCCATAGAACCGTGGTAACCCTGCTCCACGTAGGATTGCAGATTTTTTCGGGAAATACCTGTCAGGTTTGCAGATGCAATTCTGCAGATATCAAATCCCAATTCGTGTGCTGCATTTGATATTCGCAATTCCAGAGGGTTTGAGGTTTGCGAAGCCATATCTCGTTAAAAATCCAGATCGGTATAGTGCGATACCGGTGGCAGGCTGACTACTTTATCTTTCAGGAGCGGTCTGAAAGATGGTCGCGATTTCATTCGCTCGTACCATTCTTTTAATGCAGGTTCTTCTTTCCAGGGAATTTCG
>JAKISV010000234.1 GCA_021648425.1 Rhizobiaceae bacterium | reverse complement strand
AAATAAGTTCCCCTTGCGGCCGTGGCGGAATTGGTAGACGCGCAGCGTTGAGGTCGCTGTGGGGTAACACCCGTGGAAGTTCGAGTCTTCTCGGCCGCACCATTTTAGTTGCGCTATCGCCTGTCGGCTGAATGAGCGCTGCACCATTTTAGTTGCGCTATCGCCTGTCGGCTGAATGAGCGCTGGGTCAGTTCACGTGCCCACGCCAAGTTCTGCCAGCCTGGCAAGGCTTTGTTCTTCAGCGTGGTCGAGTTCCTGAATAGTCAAATCGATATCAAGGCGTTTTTGCTCAAGTTCTTCGCGTTTTTCATTGATGCGCCGGATCAATAATCGCAGCTGGCCTTCTTCCCCCGGGGGTTCTTTGTACATATTCATGATTTCGCGAATGTCAGCGATGGAAAACCCCAGCCGTTTTCCGCGCAATATGAACATTAACCGGCGCCGGTCCGTTGGCCGAAACAAGCGGGTGCGACCGCGCCGTACCGGTTTCATCAGACCCTCGTCTTCATAAAAGCGGATGGTGCGCGTTGAAATACCAAACTCTTTGGTGAGTTCGGTTATGGTATGGAATTCCCGTTTATCAAGCGTATTCATGCGTATAGCCAACCAGTGTATCAATCCTTTGTTGCTGTCAGATATTTACGTAAAAGTCAATTAAATGCCTGGCGTCACATTGTTTGTTTCCTGATAAAATTGCCATCATGCAATACCAAACCACCAGGCTGCCAGACCTAAAAAGGCTACAAACCCCACAATGTCGGTGACCGTTGTTACAAATACGCTGGAAGCGATGGCCGGATCAATTTCCAGTTTATCGAGTAGCAGGGGAATGAATATCCCGGCCGCTGCAGCGCTGATCATATTTACCAGCATGGCGCAAGATATGATTACGCCCAATTGCCAGTTTGCAAACCAAACTGCTGCAACCGGGCCAATTATCAGCGCAAACAGGAAGCCATTCAACAGGCCGATTTTCAATTCACGCATAACCACACGTCCCGAATTATAAATATCGATATCGTGGGTTGCCAGCGCGCGAACGGTTACAGTCATCGTTTGCGTACCGGCATTGCCACCCATTGAAGCGACAATCGGCATCAAAATTGCCAAGGCTACCATCTCATTAATGGTGGCATCAAACAGGCCTATAACCATAGAGGCAAGAATTGAAGTCGCCAGGTTAATCAACAACCAGGTGAAGCGCGATCTTGCGGCCTCGCCAACGCTGTCGGAAATTTCCTCATCCCCCACACCAGCCAACCGCTTGATGTCTTCTTCAGCCTCCTGATGGATAATATCAACGACATCATCAATCGTCATCACACCAACCAGCCTGTTGCCTTCATCAATCACCGCAGCTGATAGCAAATCATATTTCTCAAATATTTGTGCCGCATCCTCCTGATCCATATCTGCGCGGATCGGGTGGGGGGTTTCATTTTGAATATCTTCAATTTTCTGATGACGTTTTGCCCGCAAAAACTGGTCAAGATCGATTGAACCTATTAATTCATATTGCGGGGTCACCACAAATATTTCGTGAAAACGGTCGGGCAGATCATCAGATTCGCGAATAAAATCGATTGCCTGGCCAACATTCCAGAATGGTGGCACGGCGATAAATTCGGTTTGCATTCGCCGCCCGGCGGTATTTTCAGGATAGTCAAGAGATCGCCGCAGTCGCGCTTGTTCTTCAAAAGGCAGTCGCTCAAGGATTTCCTCACGGTCGGCCTCTTCCATGTCTTCCAGAATGAAAACTGCATCATCTGAATCAAGTTCATCAAGTGCCTGGGCGACTTTGGCATTAGGCAGTGCATTGACCACCTCAAGGCGAATTGCCTCATCAACTTCTGTTAACGCGGAAAAATCAAATTTTTCACCGGCCAACTCCACCAACGCTGTAAGGGTGTCTGGGTTGATTGCAGCCAGCAGTTCACCCAGATCGGATTCATGCAAGGGCTCGATCAGTACGATTAGCGCAATTTCATCTTTTGCTTCAACCGCCTTTTCCACCTGCTCAACAAATCGCCGAAGCAAAACGCCGTCTTCTGAATAATGTTCCAGATTATAGGCATCGGGTGCCAGGCTGGATATTGTATTGGCGGGCTGGGTGTTGGAATCAATCATGGTGCCTGTTTAGCAAATTTGAATCAGGATAGGCATAGTTTTCGCTCACGGCTAATCCTTGCTGGGTGCTTCGCACCTCGCTTCAGGCCTCCGCTAGGGCTAAAGCCTCGGCGAGCGCCTCGGTAGGGG
>JAKISV010000067.1 GCA_021648425.1 Rhizobiaceae bacterium | reverse complement strand
TTACTGGATATGGTGGATCGCGATGATTTTACCTGTAATGAGGTACATGCGATGACAATACGCCATTTATCCAGCGTAAAAACCAAACTTGCTGATCTGAAACGCCTTGAATTGTCGCTGAAGGACATGGCGTCACAGTGCGGCAAGGGTGATGTACCCCAATGCCCGATTATCGATACATTGTATGAGACTGCATAAAGAAAATCAGGTGTTCTGACCTGTTAGCCAGCGCGGATAATTCCAAACAATCTGCAATTTCTTTTTGATAAAATTGCAACTAAATACGTGACGTTTTGTTGACCATTCGGACAATATTTTGGGAATAACCGCAAAATAGCCACAAAAAGTGCTATTCTGTGCGAAATCCGCTGGGGAGCTGATTTGTATGGAGTTAGCTAATGCGGAATAATCACCGGAAAACCGGGATCAATGGCGCTGAAAATCCAGGGAAGGCGAAGGCAGAAAATATCAGTCTTCCAAACGATACAGCCCCCTATCTCGAAGAATTACCTCAAACCAATCAGATCGCAAGCCAATCGCTTAAACGCGCTATGGCAGCTGTAGATGGCATATTTCCTGACAATCTGGAAAGCCCTGCTCAGCAAAGTGCTGAAGATCTGGCGATCAGCAATCTTAGTCTGGAAGAAAAACTGGAAGAAGAGCTGGCCTCAAATTTTCATACTTCGACATCTTCACTTTATATGCCCGACTTACACGATAGTCGTAAATTGGAAAAAGTGGCACAGGTTGTCAGCAATGATTGTGAAAATTTAAAGACTGCATGCGACGCACCACAAGAGCCGGGTCTAATTTACCTGCGCAAAGGGCGTATGGAAATCAGCAAGTCAGACGCCCAGCAATCGTTTCGGGTTAATGCGGGATATCACCGCATTAAGGGTGGCATTCTCTCCATTCTCAATGGTGTATTTGGAATGTCAGCAAACAAAATTACTGCAATGTTGTTGATTACCCTCGCCACTGTAGCTGGATTTTACTCTTATAATAATCCAGATAACCCGGTCCAATTGGCACTGTTGTCGAAAATCAGTCAGTTTGCAGAACAGCAAAACGCCACAGAAAATACCATTGCGTCAGCAAATTTTACCAATACGGCAAATGCCTCAACTATTAGTTTGGCGCCCAAACCCAAGCCTGACAACGTTACCATTCAACCAGCAATTCCGCTTCCCTCACAAGCACTTCCCACTGTTGAGGAAATAAACAAATCCGCTGGCAAAAATGAAAACATCGAGGCAGTGCAGGTAGTGAGCATTGTTAACACCAGTGAAATCGATGTTACCAAAACAACAACTAACAACAGCGAGCTCTCGCAAACCTATGAAGATGAGGCGGTCAACCTTTCAGAGCGGTTTGAAAGTGATGTGCGTCCTGCAGTGAGCAACCAGGCCAGGGAAAAAACCAGGCCTGAGACAACACCGCAGGCACAGCCACGCATCAAGCCGGTTAAAACTGAAACCATCGACCTTTCCAATTCCGTTCGCCAAACAGCATTACTAAAAACCCAGCCTGTTACCAATATTCGCAAACGCAATATTGCCGGTGTCGAACAAGTTGTGCGTACTGCAAATGTTGGCAATGCGCTTGATAATGTCCAAATGAAAAACCTGGTGAGCATACTGGGTGAGGGTCAATGCGTGTCGCCTGCATTAAGCAGTGTCCTTGGAGACAAAAAAGTCTCCCCGGTATTTGTGCGTGACCTGCTGACCAATCTCGAAAACAGGTGTTGAGCTAACGCTCGTTGATCCAATGCTATTTCAACGAACAACACTGAATCTATCGTAATAATACGCGTGAAATTGAAACTGTATAATGGCTTATAAATTTGAGGGAAAAACCATGAAAATTCGACTGGCACTTCTGGCATTAATTGTCTTCTTTCCGGCATTTGCTTCTGCTCAGGAATTCAAGAAAAACATAATGACCGGCGGGCCAAACGGCACTTATATTCAGATTGGCAAGGATTTGGCCAACCTTGAACGCCAATGCGGTCTAACATTAAATGTAGTTGAAAGTGCCGGCTCACTGGAAAATTTTGTTGGTGTACGCAGTAAACCCAATACTCAGTTTGGCATCGTTCAAAGCGATGTTCTTGATTATTTCAAAACCTTTCAGGCCAACGACCCCGAATTGCAGCGCGCAATTTCTGGTGTTCGAATTATGTACCCCCTGTACAATGAAGAAATTCACATTCTTGCCCGGCGCGATATTGGCAGCCTAAGGGACTTAAATGGCCGAAAAGTAGCTATTGGCAAACAAGACAGCGGCACTTTCCTTACCGCATCGCTGATTATGGATATCATGCAGTTAAACAATATTGAACGTTTGCCTATTGGTGCCAGCGATGCCTTGTCAAAACTTTTGAATGGGGAAATCGATGCGCTGTTTTATGTGGCTGGCGCCCCCACTAAACTGTTTTCCAACCCGGCCATTGATGGCGCACAGTTTCATCTGTTGTCGGTTAATGAAGCACTTTTGCAGGCGTCTTATGTTTCCTCAACAATTCCAGCAGGCACCTATCCGTTTCAAATTGAAGAAGTAGAGGCGATTGCTGTCAAAGCGGTTTTGATGACCTACGAATACCGCGTCGCAAAAAACCGTTACCAGAAAGAAAGCTGTAAAGCGGTATCTGATTTATCTTATCTGATGCTGGCAAATATGGATCGCCTGCGCGCCGAAGGCCACCCCAAGTGGAAAAACGTCGATTTGACCGCCATACCGCCGGGTTGGCAGGTGGGCAATTGCGTGAAGACCGGCATGGCAGTGGATTATAAACTGCAATGCAAAGCACCGCTGGCAAATATAGGCAGCCAAAAACCCAAAGCCAATGATGAATATCTCAACCTGCTAAAACAGCGCCTGAAAAACTAAAGCCAAAAAGGGAAGCTGGCCGCTAATCCAAATAGGTTTGCGGGCACAAAGGCTGGTCCCTGAAGATGCAGGCCTGGGCCAGCGTCTCGTCGCAGAATCGGCAAAGGGCTTTGGGGTCAGGCATCGAGATTTTGTCGTTTTGAATACTGAACCCTTTGTTCCTAAATCGCTTCAACGTGCGCGAAAATGTCTCTGGCGTCATATCAAGATAAGAGGCAATTATCGATTTATCATAGGGCAGGGTAATTGCCCGTGACTGGCCGCTATTTTGTTCCATGCCGAGTTTCAGCAAAAACCAGCCAACCCGCTCGGTTGCGGTTTTTAGTCGTGAGTGTTCAATCTGGCGGATCAATCCCTGCGAACGCATCGACAAGCCGCCAATAATATTAAGCGCCAGTTTTTTATTGTTCAAAAGGCTTTCTCTGATTATCGGGGCTGGCAGTGAGAGTATTTCTGAATTCTGCACCACTTGCGCGCTTACCAATGAGGGGATGTTCAGAAATACTGCGGCTTCCATCAAAGAATCTCCCGAAGACAGCATCTGTAAAATTGCCTCTTCTCCGGAATTCGTTCCTTTGTACAGTTTCACCCAGCCACCCAGGATCAAATAGTAACGTGATAAAATCTCACCCTGCATGAAAAGCAGTTTTCCTTTTTCATATTTGCGAATATCCGCGTGTTTAAGCAGGTTACTTAATTCATCGGCATCCAACTGCGAAAATGCCGGCAATGACCGAATGATTGGCAAGTGCTCTTCCAGACGAGCAGGGATCTGGATATTTTCATTTAAGTTTACTGGAACCCCATCACCGGGACTCAGGGTTTTAACCAGGCTGATTTCAGCACTTCGCATGCGATCCATTTTACCGGTTAACAGTTCAAACCAGGTTATCGGCGATAATGTTTCCAGCTCTTGAATATGATCGGAATCCGTAAGTTTTGAATGAATGGATTCCAGGCATTCCATTACATAGCCACTCAACCTCCGTTCAACTTCTTCTTTTTGCTCGCTGGTGGCAAGAGACATGAATGTTCGTTCATAAGCATTTTGCTCTTCAATCAATGTCAACATTCGTTCGATGAATTCTTTGTTTCGCAATAACCTTGAGCAAAACCCATGACTCCCCCAGGCTCTTTCTCGCCCGGTGCGTTCTTTCCACTGCAAATAACTTGAATAGGCACTGACTTTAACCGGATCAACGTCGGGCACACTCAGGGCTATCTCAATATTGATGTCGATAGTCGGGTAGATATATTTGTAGGTGTAGGGATTAATCGCCTGAGCAAATTCCAACGCACCTTGCTGCACATCTTTTCGATGCAGTAAAAGGCCGCTTTCGTCTTGGGACAGGAAATCCAGCTTGCGTACTGATATTGCTGTTTGTTTGCTGGATAGTTTTTCAACAGCAACTTCAAATTCGGCAAGGGTGCGATCTGTAATCTCATATTGTGCACGAAGTTCATCGCTGAAAATCTCGCCGTCGCTGTCGACAAATAGCGCAGTATAGCCCCGCTCGATTTGAAGATGGTGGGTTATTTCGCCCAAAATCTGCAGGATGCGAATTGTTGGGGCCATCTGTTCTACATCTATATTCATGGTTTTATTTTATCGGAATTCACCGCAGTTCACCACCAGTTTTCAAAAAATTTAAATAATTGACTCAAGTCAAACTACCTCGCGCCAACCGTTGTCATAAAGGGTGCGACTCGCAATGAACATTTATTGGGAAGCGGGATGTGGCTTTAATATTTTGCCGCTCTGGCCGGTTCTTTCAAAAAAGAGGGTCACACAATGGTAGCTCGCGCTGAACTTGTCGGCGGTGTGGAATAGTAGAGTTTTAATTTTATTGGAATTCCTGTGGGTTGAAAATGCCCATTATTAAAAGAGGCGACTGGATGGAACTGCAAAACAAAGCGACAAGACTCTGGGGAAACTTCTTCAATGTAAATATGGTTCAGATCAGAACCTTTCACATGACCTGGTTTGCGTTCTTTTCCTGCTTTTTTGCGTGGTTTGGTATCGCTCCGCTGATGATCATTGTACGTGAGGAACTCAACCTTACTAAAGAGCAGGTTGGGTGGACGATTATTGGCTCGGTTGCCATGACCATATTTGCCCGCTTCTTTATTGGTTGGCTTGTAGATCGCATCGGGCCGCGTCTGGCTTATACCTGGCTGCTGACCCTTGGCGCGTTCCCGGTAGCGCTTATCGGCCTTTCAAACAGTTTTGAAAGTTTTCTGTTTTTTCGTCTGGCAATCGGCATGATCGGCGCATCATTCGTTATTACCCAATATCATACCTCCGTTATGTTTGCCCCCAACGTGGTGGGCCAGGCCAACGCAACGAGCGCAGGCTGGGGTAATCTTGGTGGTGGCGTCACCCAGTTTGTGATGCCCTTGATGTTTTCTGCCTTCGTAATCGGTTTTGGATTTACCGACGCGCAAGGCTGGCGCCTGTCGATGGTTGTGGTTGGTATCATAATTTTTATCACCGGCATTGCTTATTTTTTCCTCACCCAGGACGCCCCCGATGGAAATTTCAAGGACTTACGCGCCAAAGGCATGATGCCCGAAAAGAAAAGCGTTACCCCATTATATTTTAAGGCAATGAAAGATTATAGGGTTTGGGTATTGTTCCTGATATACGGAGCAACCTTTGGAATAGAGCTGACGGTTAACAACGTTGCAGCGCTTTATTTCTTTGACTACTTTGACTTGACCCTGGTGCAGGCAGGGCTTGTTGCGGCATCTTTTGGCCTGATGAATATATTTGCCCGCACACTTGGTGGCATTTTTGGTGACAATTTCGGCTCACTGTGGGGCTTGAAAGGTCGTTCTTACTGGTTGTTCATAGTAATTCTTGGCGAAGGCCTTGCGTTAATGCTGTTCAGCCAGATGGCCGTATTGTTCCTGGCAATACCCACATTGATCTTGTTTTCCCTATTTACCCAGATGGCAGAAGGAGCAACTTATTCTGTTGTTCCTTTTATTAACAAAAAGGCTCTGGGCGCGGTCTCAGGCATCGTCGGTGCCGGGGGTAACGCCGGGGCTGTGGCCGCCGGGTTTCTCTTCAAGGGCGCAATTGAATGGAACGATGTTTTCCTGATCATCGGCATGGTTGTTGTTGTTGCCTCGTTCCTCTCGTTCCTCATTCGCTTTACGCCGGAACAAGAAGCTGAAGAAAAAATAGCCTTTGAAAAAGCCCAGATGGATATCCTCGTTCTCAAGGCAGATCGTGCCAAAGCTGCAATTCTGGCGTCTCAACAGGCCATCAGGGAAGCTCAACTAACGCTGGCAAAAAAATAATATCAACAGGCGGGCCACATCTGTTGGCCCGCCCCGCTACTTTCACCAAAGGAGAAAATCGTGGGACAAGATCTGAGAAACTGGAACCCGGACGATGAAAAATTCTGGGAAGAAAAAGGAAAAGCAATTGCCACGCGCAATTTGTGGATATCCATTCCCAGCCTTTTATGTGGTTTTGCTGTCTGGCTTTATTGGGGCATTATCACCGTTCAAATGCTTAATCTGGGATTTGATTTTGCCAAGTCGGAACTGTTTACCCTGGCTGCCATTGCCGGTCTTACCGGGGCAACGTTACGCATACCCTCAACATTTTTTATCCGCATTGCCGGTGGGCGAAACACGATATTTTTCACCACTGCCTTGTTGATGATACCGGCGATTGGCGCAGGTATTGCTCTGCAAAACCCTGATACGCCACTGTGGCAATTCCAGGCACTGGCATTTTTGTCAGGTATCGGCGGCGGTAACTTCGCCTCTTCCATGTCCAATATCAGCTTCTTCTATCCCAAAAAAGTGCAGGGTTATGCACTGGGTATGAATGCGGGCCTTGGCAATTTTGGTGTGACAACCATGCAGATTGTAATTCCCCTGGTGATGACATTTGGCCTGTTTGGCGGAACTTCGCTGACGCTGGAAAATACATCAGGTACTTTGATCGGCAAAATTCCGGCAGGCACTGAAACCTTTATTCAAAATGCCGGCTTTGTCTGGCTGTTGGCCCTGGTTCCGCTTGCCGTACTTGGCTGGTGGGGTCTAAACAACATTCGTGACGAACACGTTTCACCCAATATTCCAAACCCGATTGGCGCCTTTTCAATCATCACTTTCATGCTGCTGATTGGCTTTGTCATGGCAGCCTTTGGATTGTGGCTGATGTTGCCAACGACAGTGGGCGGGTCTGGTTTTGGTGTTTCAAAATGGATTGTATTGCCGATTGTCATTGTCCTCACAGTGCTGGCCTTAAAGATGATCCCGGGGTCGGTCGGGCGAAATTTGAGCAGGCAATATAAGATATTCGGCAATAAACACACCTGGGCGATGACCATTATTTACATCATGACCTTTGGTTCGTTCATCGGCTTTTCAGCAGCATTACCGCTGACAATCAAAGTGGTATTTGGTTTTCAGCACATCATGGTTGACGGGGTGATGACACATGATGTGGCCAATGCCAACGGCCCAAGTGCCTTGATGTATGCCTGGATGGGGCCGTTTATTGGTGCGTTGATCCGCCCGCTTGGCGGCATGTTGGCGGACAAAATGGGCGGAGCCAAAGTTACCCAGATCATTTCAATTATCATGGTGGGCAGTGCCCTTGGCGTCGCCTACTTCATCCAGAAAGCCTATGTCTCCGAAAATCCGGAGCAATACTTCCTGCCCTTCATGGGATTGTTCCTGCTGTTGTTTGCCGCCACCGGCATTGGCAACGGTTCAACCTTCAGAACGATTGCCATGGTGTTTAACAAAGAACAGGCCGGGCCGGTTTTAGGCTGGACATCGGCAGTTGCAGCCTATGGCGCATTCATCATCCCCAAAGTGTTCGGCGAACAAATGGGATTGGGTACGCCCGAATATGCACTCTACGGTTTTGCAGCCTTTTATACGGTTTGCATCATCATCAACTGGTGGTTCTACCTGCGCCCCAATGCTTACGTAAAAAATCCTTAAGCTTAACCAAAGGACTAGATTTATGGGACATTTTATTGACCGATTGACGTATTTTTCCAAGATTGACGGCAAGTTTGCTGATGGTCACGGAATTACGACAAAAGAACACCGGGGTTGGGAGCGATCTTATCGCGGGCGCTGGGCTCATGATAAGATCGTGCGCTCCACCCACGGGGTGAACTGCACCGGGTCCTGCTCCTGGAAAATCTATGTCAAAAACGGACTGGTAACCTGGGAAACCCAGCAAACTGATTACCCGCGAACCCGTCCCGACATGCCAAACCATGAGCCGCGCGGCTGTTCGCGCGGTGCCAGTTATTCCTGGTATTTATATTCCGCCGCCCGGTTGAAATTCCCCCTGATACGCTCACGCCTGTTGAAGGCCTACAGGGCTGCCAAGGTTGATCACCCCGATCCGGTCGATGCCTGGGCCAGCATTATGGACGACCCGCTTAAAGCCAACGACTACAAAAAACTGCGCGGTCTTGGCGGTTTTGTACGCGGTGAATGGGATGAGATGAACGAACTCATCGCGGCTGCCAATATCTATACAGTAAAAAAATACGGACCCGATCGGGTAGTGGGTTTCTCGCCCATTCCTGCCATGTCGATGGTTTCTTATGCAGCAGGTACTCGCTATCTTTCTTTAATGGGTGGCACCTGTCTTAGTTTTTATGACTGGTATTGCGACCTGCCACCTGCCTCTCCTCAGGTATGGGGAGAGCAAACGGATGTGCCCGAATCTGCCGACTGGTTTAATTCCAGTTACATCATTGCCTGGGGTTCAAACGTTCCCCAGACACGCACACCTGACGCACACTTTTTCACAGAGACGCGTTACAAAGGCACCAAGACGGTTTCGGTTACTCCAGATTATTCTGAAGTAGCCAAGCTCACCGATATTTGGCTCAACCCACGCCAGGGCACCGATGCAGCGATGGCGATGGCGATGGGTCATGTGGTGTTTAAAGAATTCCATCTGGGCAAAAAATCTGAATATTTCGAAGATTATATCCGCACCTATTCAGACATGCCGATGCTGGTACTGCTGGAAAAGCAGGATGGATATTACAAACCCGGGCGCACCTTGCGCGCTTCAGATTTCACCGGAAATCTGAAAATCAAACCGAGCGACAACCCGGACTGGTGTCCGGTGGTTTATGACGAGACTTCCAAATCGATAGTTTCACCAAACGGCACCGTTGGTTCTCGCTGGGGAAATAAAGGCAACTGGAATCTGGAAGCCAAAGACCGGGCTACAGGCAAGGATATCTGGGCGCAACTGACATGCATTGATGAGCACGATGAAGCGCTGGGTGTGGCGTTCCCTTATTTTGCCAACCAGCCCCATGACCAGAAACTGTTCAACCACACAGATCATGAAGATATTCAAATCCGCAATGTGCCGGTTCGCAAAATCAAACTTAAAGGCAACAAGTCAGCCTTTGTGGCGACAGTCTATGATCTGATGGCGGCAAACTATGCCATTGACCGGGGCCTTGGCGGTAAAAACGTCGCCGGTTCCTATGATGATGATGTGCCTTATACGCCCGCGTGGCAGGAGGCAATTACCGGCGTTGATCGTGCGAAAGTCATTCAGGTAGCGCGGGAGTTTGCGGAAAATGCCGATAAAACCCGTGGCCGCTCGATGGTGATTTTGGGTGCCGCTATCAACCACTGGTATCACATGGATATGATCTATCGCGGCATTATCAACCTGCTGATCATGTGTGGCTGCGTTGGTAAATCGGGCGGCGGATGGGCGCATTATGTGGGCCAGGAAAAGCTCCGCCCACAAACCGGCTGGATACCTTTGGCGTTTGCCACAGACTGGTCACGCCCGCCGCGCCAGATGAATTCCACTTCATATTTTTACAATCATTCAAACCAGTGGCGTTATGAAAAACTTGGCGTTGGTGAAATCCTCTCTCCTTTGGCTGATAAAGAAAAATGGAAAGATTATTCGCTGATTGACTGCAATGTGCGCTCTGAACGCATGGGCTGGCTTCCTTCTTCACCGCAATTCAAGGAAAATCCCCTGGGCTTTAAGGACAAGGCCGGGAAGAAGGATGTTAAATCCTATGTTGTTGACCGGCTTGTTTCCGGCGATCTGGAATTTTCCTGCGAAGATCCCGATCACGCCAATAACTTCCCGCGCAATATGTTTGTCTGGCGTTCGAATATTTTAGGGTCTTCGGGCAAAGGCCACGAATACATGCTCAAACATCTGCTGGGCGCCTCCAACTCTTTAATGAGTGAGGATATCGGCCAGACAGGTGACGCCAAACCTTCCGAGGTAAAATGGCATGATGAGGCGCCGGAGGGTAAACTCGACCTTGTTATAACGCTGGATTTTCGCATGTCGACCACGGCGGTTTATTCAGACATCGTTTTACCGGCAGCCACCTGGTATGAAAAAAACGATCTGAATACTTCAGACATGCATCCGTTCATTCACCCGCTTTCACGTGCCGTTGATCCGGCCTGGGAGTCGCGTTCAGACTGGGATATTTTCAAGGGCCTGTCGAAAAAATTCTCCGAACTTTGTGACGGGCATCTGGGCATTGAAAACGATCTGGTCAGCGTACCCATCCTGCATGATACGCCTGGTGAAATCGGCCAGGCTCTGGGCGTCAAGGACTGGAAAAAAGGCGAGTGCGATGCTGTGCCGGGCAAAACCATGCCGGGACTGGTTGAAGTCAAACGCGACTATCCCAACCTGCACAAGATGTTCACCTCCGTTGGTCCGCTGATGGAGAAACTCGGCAATGGCGGCAAAGGCATCTCCTGGAAAACCGGTGATGAAATCGATCTGCTGCGCGGGCTGAACAAGGTCGTGCGCGAAGAGGGCGTATCGAAGGGCCAGCCTAAACTGGAATCAGCCATTGATGCGGCTGAAGTAATCCTGAGCCTTGCACCCGAAACCAACGGTCAGGTGGCCGTCAAAGCCTGGAAAGCACTGGGTGAATTTACCGGTCGCGAGCATACCCATCTGGCTTTACCCAAGCAGGATGAAAAAATCCGTTTTCGTGATGTTCAGGCCCAACCCAGAAAAATCATTTCTTCTCCCATATGGTCCGGGCTGGAGGATGAACATGTCAGTTATAATGCCGGCTATACCAATGTGCATGAGCTGATCCCCTGGCGTACTTTAACCGGCCGCCAGCAGTTTTATATCGATCATGAATGGATGCGCGATTTTGGTGAAACGCTGTGCGTTTATAAACCACCGATTTCTACCCGCACCATCAATGACACCATTAAATCGCGTGGTGACAGCTCCAAGCAGATTGCCTTGAACTGGATAACTCCCCACCAGAAATGGGGCATCCACTCGACCTATTCAGATAATCTGCTGATGCTGACAATGAACAGGGGCGGACCGATAATCTGGATATCCGAGATCGATGCCAAAAAGATCGATGTCGAGGATAATGACTGGATTGAAGTCTATAACGTCAACGGCGCGATATCTGCACGGGCGGTCGTTTCCCAGCGTGTACCTGAAGGCATGAGCATGATGTATCACGCTCAGGAAAAAACCATGAACACACCGGGCAACTCCATCACCGGCAAACGTGGTGGTATTCATAACTCCGTCACCAAAGCGGTGGTTAAACCCACCCACATGATTGGCGGTTATGCCCAGCTATCCTGGGGCTTCAACTACTACGGCACAGTCGGCTCCAACCGCGACGAATTCGTTATCGTTCGCAAAGCTGACAAGCTGGACTGGATGGAAGAACCCTATGAAGAAGGCCAGCCGATTAATCTTGATCTTGGAAAAGGAACAGCCAAATGACTATTCGCGCGCAAATAGGAATGGTCCTCAACCTGGACAAATGCATCGGCTGCCACACCTGTTCGATCACCTGCAAAAACGTCTGGACGTCGAGAGGCGGGATGGAATATGCCTGGTTCAACAATGTTGAAACCAAGCCGGGTGTTGGATATCCGCGCAACTGGGAAGATCAGGACAAGTGGAAGGGTGGCTGGGAACGCACTAAATCAGGCAAACTGAAACCAAAAGCCGGTGGCAAGCTGAGCATTTTGTCGCAGATTTTTGCCAACCCAAACCTGCCGGAAATTGATGATTATTACGATCCTTACACTTACGAATATGATCATCTGAAATCAGCGCCTGAAAGCAAAACAGTTCCCACCGCCAGGATGAAATCTGTCATTACCGGCAACCTTAAAGATGCACCTGACTGGGGTGTGAACTGGGAGGAAATCCTGGGCGGCGAATTCGACAAACGAAAAGCCGACTATAATTTCAAAGACATTCAAGAGCAGATGTATGGCGAATTTGAAAATACATTCATGATGTATTTACCGCGCCTTTGCGAACATTGCCTGAATCCCACCTGCGTTGCCTCGTGCCCATCGGGTGCAATTTACAAACGTGAAGAAGACGGCATTGTGCTGATTGATCAGGACAAATGCCGCGGCTGGCGCATGTGCGTATCGGGTTGTCCGTACAAGAAAATCTACTTCAACTGGCAATCAGGCAAATCAGAAAAATGTACCTTTTGTTATCCGCGCATTGAGGCGGGCGAACCGACCGTTTGTTCAGAAACCTGCGTCGGGCGCATCCGTTACCTTGGCGTGCTTTTATATGATGCTGATAAAATCAAAGAAGCCGCCCTCACGCCTGATGAAAAAGACCTTTATCAGGCGCAATGTGATTTATTTCTTGATCCAAACGATCCCGATGTGATTGCGCGAGCCAAAGCAGATGGCATTCCTGACAGTTGGCTGGAAGCAGCAAAAAATTCACCGGTTTATAAAATGGCGATGGATTGGAAAATTGCTTTTCCGCTTCATCCTGAATACCGCACGCTACCCATGGTCTGGTATGTGCCGCCGCTTTCGCCGATTTCCGCTGCCCATGAAAACGGCCTGATGGGTTCCAAAGGCATGATCCCGGATGTGGAAAGCCTGCGTATCCCGGTTAAATACCTGGCCAACCTGCTGACCGCAGGAGACGAAGCGCCGGTGACAAAAGCCCTGGAACGCATGCTGGCGATGCGCGCTTATATGCGCGCTAAAACTGTCGAGGGATATCGTGACAATTCTATCCTCGAGCAAGTTGCCATGAGCGAAGATGAGATGGACGACATGTACCAGATGATGGCGATCGCCAACCATGAGGACCGTTTTGTCATTCCAACCAACCACCGCGAATATGCCGGTGAAGGCCCGTTTGACCACGAGATTGCCTTCGAAACCAAATCAGAATGCGGTTTCAGCTTCGGCAATGGCTGCCATGGCGGAGAGGAAAAGCGCTCAAACCTGTTTGGCAGTTTTTCCCATTCCAACACCATGGATGGCAGTCCGCATAAGGCTCGAACCCCCGGTGATGGTGGCGTTAAAACACTTGATAAAAATCCAGGAGACAAA
>JAKISV010000066.1 GCA_021648425.1 Rhizobiaceae bacterium | reverse complement strand
TTTTTGTCGGAGTCAACGGCATATTTCAGGTAGGAAGAAGCAAGAAACTGGGTTTGGCCCAATTCTCCCGCCCACGCACCTTTCATACGCGATGCCTGCATATAGCCGCGTTGGACTATCGACAGTGCAGCGTTGAGTTCATTGGTGAAAAAGTCTGTTCGCCGACAGTCATAAGCCAATGTGGCCAGCGAGCGGAAGGAAGACATGTTGCCCTGATTGGCGCCAAAATCTGTTTCCAACCCCCATATGGCCACAACTACGGGACCAGGCACTCCATAGCGCTTCTCGATTGAGGACAATAATTTCGCGTGTTTTTTCAACAGGCCTTTACCTTTGGATATTCTGGATTTCGTCAGGCGTTTGGCTGCATAGGATTCAAAAGTTGTGCCTTTGGGATGGGCTTGATTGCGATCAAGGCGAATGACTGTTTTGTTGTAGGTTAACCCATCCAGAACTGACAATGTTGCCTTGGAGAAACCGGCAGCAGCAGCCTCTTTTTTGTAGGCTTTTTGCCAGGCTTTAAAACCACTTTGATTGTTGCCGCAAGGCGCAGCATTCGCAATATTGGTGCCGGCCATTTGCAAACTAAACCCAAGCAGAGCTGTTGCGGCAATAGCAGTAATTTTCTTATCCATAAATATTCTCCATTTTGTCAAATTCAGCAGGCGCGAATTTCGCCGGTAATAATGCCATTTCTATTTTTTATGTCGTCCCTGGAAAAAGCAATCAAACTCTCTTTTTCTTCCCGGCTCCAGATTGACAGTGATGCAAGTGCATTGGCAAATATCACTTGCGCTGCCCTCTCGCCACCATCATCACATTTGACGGCTATGCCAATTCCCGCATGGGGAACAGAACCGCAAAAAACACCCTCCGCACCGTTTTTAGCAAACAGGCGAGGGATTGATTGCATGATTTTGGTACAAAAACTATTGTTTCCAGCAATCATGTAGGGCTGTTTTTTTACAGCCTTGATAATTATTTCGCTCGATTCTTGCCAGCGAGCAAGTTTTTTTGGTGGCCTGGCCAGGTTTGAAAACCCCAGGGCAAGGTTCTCCAGCGGTGTTGCCCAGGTTGGAACAGAACAACCATCGCTGCCACAAGGCGCTGAAACCAGTTCACAGTCGCAAAATTCCGAAATCACCGCCTCAATGCGTTGTTGCACCCGATGGGATCTGTCAGTGTAATTCTCCAAAGGCTCATTCAGATATTTTGCCGTCAGCAACATTCCAGCATGTTTTCCTGAGCAATTATTATGGACGCTGCGCGGCTTTGCTCCATTTACAGCTAACTGGCTTGCGCTTTTTTTGTCAGAAGGCCAGTGCCAGCCGCAATCAAGGTGCTTTTCATCAATGTCGGCCTTTTTCAGAATCGATAACACCCCTTCAACATGGACGGGTTCACCAAGGTGGGAAGCGCAGGTGAGCGCGATTTGTGCAGGTGATAAGTTGAACGCTTTACCCGCACCACATTCAATCATCGGCAGGGCTTGTAATGCCTTGATGGCAGAGCGCGGAAATATCGGCCGCGCCACATCACCAAAATTGCTCACTACCCCATCTTCACAATGTACAATTGAACACGCCGCGCGATGAAAACTCTCAACAATGCCGCCACGTGTTAATTCTGCTGATATTGGATTGGTGTTCACTATTATAATCGCATCAATACTATTGAAGGGCCTCACCAAGTTTATCCAGGTTTCTGATTGCCAAAATATTAACAGGCCTTGAAATGTTTCGAACCGATATTTCGGTTTTTTCACCAAATTGTTCTGTGTTTTGCAATCCTGCCAGTGTCGCAGTCTCTTCTGAAATGACCACGGCCACCCCAAATTCTTTTGTCGCCTGTTCCAGCCGCGCGCTGACATTGACGCTGTCGCCAATGGCTGTCAGGCGTGAAGGTGAATTCTGGTCGCTGGTTTTACCAATCCTGCCAACTACCGCATCACCAACGTGGATACCAATGCCTATTTTTATGGACTCATTCAGATGCTGGCTGAGTATCTGGCTGACGGTTATTGCAGCCTTTTCACAATCAATCGCCGCTTTTATTGCATCTCTTGCCGCTTCAACCTCTCCGGTTGCAAGGCCAAAAAGCGCCATCATTCCATCACCCATGAACTTGTCGATATAACCATTATTGGCCTCGACTGCTGTGGCTACCTCAGCAAAAAAACTGTTGAGAATGAAGACAACATCATAGGGCAGTCGTTTTTCTGAAATTCTGGAAAAACCCCTGATATCCAGAAACATAATTGCAATCTTGCGCTCAACGCCCCAGCCAAGCGGGTCGGCGGCATCAGGTGCACTTATTTGGTCTTGTGGTTTTAACATAGGGCGCAGGGTGACATTTCCCGATACTATTGCTTGGCAGGCCAGACGAACGGAATCTTCCGCATCCAATCTGTCCAGCAAAATGGTTTCTGCTTTGGTTTTATCCTGCATGTTTTTGCCACCTTCAATTATCAAAGTACGACAGGTAGAACATCTTGCCCGCCCGCCGCATACTGACATATGGGGGATGCCGGCGTTTCTGGAGATTTCCAGAATAGTATGTCCTGGTGTTGAAGTGATTATCCTGCCATCTCCATAATCGATTTTGATGCGTTTTTTGAAAAGCAGAGAAATCTGATGCAAAACCATTGCCAAAATCAATGCGGCCCCAAGGGATAGAACAATTGTTCTGCCCAATTCAAATAGCGGAAACATTTCGCTATAGATAAGTTTTAACGTATCGCCATATCTGGCTGCTTCAGCGGGATCGCTAATCTGCATTGTCAGAATATTTGCTGCATTGTGTCTGGCAGCATTTATCCAGCCTGTTAGCGCCAGGGCTGGAAGCAAAGATGAAAAGGATGCGATCCAGCCAAAATTCCTCGTGTACCAGGGCCGGGTTCGCAGCCAGAAATGCATGCCGATACAACCATGCAGCCAGACCACCAGCAGCAAAAAACTTTGTGCAAGCGCTGCGCCGGGCCACATCATGCCCAGAGCCAGATCATAATCCACATCAAGGCCAAGGCGCTGAGCCGTGCCGCGCATGGCAATAATGTGTGTCAGCAGGAAATAGGGGATCAGTAAACCAAGCGATATCTGTGCCCACTCCCACAGGGGTAAGCGCAGGTTTTTTCGCAGAACCAGTTTCCAGATTACCAGTGAAATATGAATTGTCAGCGCACCATAAAGAACTATCGTTCCAGGTATCGACTGCCATAATGCCTGGCGCCACTCCTGCACCTCAATCATAACTTCAAGGGAGATGTTGCCCAGCGCGTGATTCACATAGTGGAAAAGTACGAAAACCACCAATACCAGGCCGCTATAGAGGCGTAAGCGCTGGGTAACAGAACCCTGGCCTGGTTTTATCTGATTAATTTGATTGGAAGAGCGGGGTTTATCTCTCGACCATGGAAATGAGAATGCTCGCATGGCAATATCTTAGCACCTAAAAACAGTTATCCAACAAGCTATTTGTTGAAAAATATCGATTATTCTCAACGCTTCTTATCCGCGTACATTAAAGCAATATCAATATTTGCCCGGTTAATCACTTCGCGCATGGCAAAACTGGATTGGATTCTTGATACCCCCGGCAGGACCGATAGCCAGTTTTTATGAATATGCTCGAACTGCGTCATGTCTTTGGCATTTACCCGTACGATATAATCACATTCCCCCGACATCAAAAAGCAGGCAACGATGTAAGGGCAATTTGCTACTGCCCGCTCAAATTCAGCAAGATGCGCTTCAGACTGGCCATCCAAAGTAATGTGAACAATAGCGGTGATCGTCTGACCAAGCGCCTTGTTGGATATCATTGCCTGATAATTCTCGATGACTTTTTCCTTTTCCAGCTGATCAAGTCGACGTGAGCAGGCGGAAGGGGACAACCCCACTTTATCAGCCAGAGAAATATTGGAGATCCGTGCATCATTTTGCAGTTGCGCAAGAATCGATAAATCAAACTTATCCAGCTTCATTTGCAATCTTTCTTCTTTATTTGCCTGGTATTGCAATATTTCACTATTATTGAACAAATTGGAAGTGAAAATAGCAAGGACGTGCAGGTGGTAAAATATTAAGCTGCGTCGATCCAGAGCAAAGAAGACGCTTGGAAATTTATTAAAATTATGGAGGCTGTTATGCTCGTTGGTGTACCCAAAGAAATCAAGAACAATGAGTTTCGGGTTGGATTAACACCGGGTTCTGTGCGCGAGTATATTGCTCACGGCCACAAGGTTTTTGTAGAAACCGGTGCAGGCACTGGTATCAACGCTGAAGACGAAACTTATCAGGCCGTTGGTGCCACTATTCTTCAAACAGCCGCAGAAGTATTTCAGCAATCAGACATGATCGTGAAAGTTAAAGAACCTCAGCCTATTGAATGGGCGCGCCTGCGCGAAGATCATATACTTTATACCTACCTCCATCTGGCACCTGATCCAGCCCAGACCAAAGGTCTTTTGTCATCAGGTTGCAGTGCAATTGCCTATGAAACTGTCACTGATGAACAAGGTGGCCTGCCGTTGCTTGCTCCAATGAGCGAAGTTGCCGGGCGTTTGTCGATACAGGCTGGTGCAACGGCTTTGCAAAAACCCAATGGTGGTCGTGGAATTTTATTAGGCGGAGTGCCCGGGGTAAAACCTGCCCGTGTTATGGTAATTGGCGGTGGGGTAGTGGGCACAAACGCCATCAAGATGGCCGTTGGTCTGGGTGCTGACGTTACGGTGTTGGACCGCTCCCTGCCGCGCCTTCGCGAAATTGACGACCTTTTTTCCGGTCGGGTTAAAACGCGTTATTCGACGGTGGATGCGATTGAAGAGGAAGCTTTTGAAGCCGATGCAGTCATTGGGGCAGTGTTGGTTCCTGGTGCAGCAGCTCCCAAACTTATCACCAGGGATATGCTTTCAAAAATGAAACCCGGTGCGGTTTTGGTGGATGTGGCAATTGATCAGGGTGGCTGTTTTGAAACTTCCAGGCCCACAACCCACGAAGACCCCACCTATGAAGTGGATGGAATTGTGCATTATTGTGTGGCGAATATGCCCGGCGCAGTTCCGCTGACTTCTTCCTATGCCCTGAATAATGCAACGCTGCCATTTGGATTGCTGCTGGCTGACCATGGTCTTGAAGCATTGAACATGAACCGGCATTTGAGAAATGGCCTCAATGTACACCGTGGCCGCATTACCAATCAGGCAGTGGCGCAAGCGCTCAATATGGACATGGCAGAGCCGCTCGAATTGCTGAAAGCCGGATAGACAATTCAGCTTTCCAGTAAATTGGTTTGAAGCCAGTCTTCCATAGCCTGGTCTTTGAATGATACGGGCGTAAATCCCAGTTTTTGATAATTGCGAAGCGCATTGGTGTGATCAAGCGTGTCGGTTGAGACAATCAGCTTGTTTGGGTTTAACTGCCATGCTGCATTGACAGTCTGGCCAAGGAACCATTTGCCAAGGCCTCGGCCGATAAAATCCGGGCAAAGACCAAAATAGATAAGTTCGACATAGTCGGGGCTATTAGAAATATCCAGTTCTGCAAAACCAGCCGGTGCGCCATCGCAATACAAAATACTGATACTGATATTCTTGTCATGGATAATTTTGGCCAGCTCATTGTCGCTCAAATGGATGCGTTTATACCAGTAATGGGATTTGCCAATTTCTCCATATAAAAACCTGTAAAATGCCAGCGGCATTTGTGGTGCCTGCATAACGGCCAGTTTAGATTTGGTTTGAAGGGAGGGCAGGGCGCGCGGTGGCGTTGTCATTTCAAGTCTGGTTGTCCTGACAATTGCGGGATTTTGATGTTCCACGGTTTAATTATTCTCCCTTATTGATGGGATATTCCTGTGAGCGATCACCCCACTCACTCCATGAGCCATCAAAAAGGGCGGGGAGCTCGTATCCCGCACTGATGAGTGCCAAAGCCAGCACTGCGGCGGTGACACCCGATCCGCAGGTTGTGACAACAGGTTTGCCTTCACTCAGCAAAGGTTCCAGTATTTGTTTTAATGCATCATTTTCAATCAGAGTGCCATTTTCAATCAGGCTTGAAAAAGGCAGGCTTGTTGCGCCGGGCATATGTCCCAGGCGAAGGCCGGGGCGCGGCTCTTCAACTTCGCCAAGAAACCGGGGTGCGGAGCGTGCATCAAGGATTGTAGCGCTTCTATTGTTTATCAAATCCAGCATTTGACCGGCATTCACAACTTTATCGGCATCAAAAACAGCGTTGAATGTTTTGGCGGGCGGCTTCTTAAATGGTTTGTCATCAATGGGGCGATCTTCGCTTATCCAGCGGTCATAACCACCCTCCAGAATGCGAACATTTTTTGCGCCCATAATCTGTAAGTTCCACCAGATACGGGCAGATGAAAAAAGGCCCGGGCCATCATAGATGATAATGAGATCGTTTTCACTGATGCCAAGGGCTCCCATTTCACGGGAGAATTGTTGAGGTGAAGCAATCATATGGGGCAGGGGGCTGGATTGGTCGGCTATTTCATCCAGATCAAAATAGACCGCCCCGGGTATACGATCTTCATTGAATTCGGTACGGCCATCCAGTTTGTCACCGGGCATAAACATGAAGTTGCAAATGATAGATAGCCCTTCTTCACCCAGTCTTTTTTCGAGTGCATCGGGCGTTATAAAATGAGGACGGTTCATTTCTTTTACCTTATTCTTCATCAGTAAATGGCACGTCGATTTCCACGCGTTGTTCGAGCCAATGGGCAACCGGCAGGTTTTTGGAATGCAGAAAATCGGGATTGAACAGTTTGGAATGATAACGCGTGCCAAAATCGCACAACATTGTCACGATGGTATGTCCCGGCCCCAGCTCTTTCGCAAGCCGAATGGCCCCAGCCACATTGACGCCGGTAGAAAGGCCCATGCATAACCCTTCATGTTTGAGCAGATCAAAAACAATGGGCAATGCTTCTGTGTCGGGAATATTGAAGGCAATATCAACGGGTGCATCGACAAGATTGCCGGTTATGCGAATTTGACCGATGCCTTCGGCAATCGAACCACCCTCGGATTTGTGTTCACCTGTAGTGTAATAGGAATAGAGCGTCGCGCCATCGGGGTCTGCCAGAGCAATTTTGATATCCTTGTTATAGGATTTAAGCCCCATACCAACGCCCGCAAGGGTGCCACCTGTTCCAACAGCACTGACAAAACCATCGATTTTGCCATCACACTGGTGCCAGATTTCACTGGCTGTGCCTTGAATATGAGCTTCCCGGTTGGCAGTATTGTCAAACTGGTTTGCCCAGATTGCGCCATTTGATTCTGTTTTTGCCAGTTGATCTGCAAGCCTGCCGGAAATTTTTACAAAGTTATTTGGTTTGCGATAAGGCATCGCCGGCACCTCAATCAACTGGGCACCAAACAGCCGCAACGTATCTTTCTTTTCCTGGCTCTGGGTATCGGGAATAACAATTACGGTTCTATAACCAAGCGCATTGGCGACCACGGTCAGTCCAATTCCTGTATTTCCAGCCGTCCCTTCAACAATAACGCCGCCAGGCCGCAACAACCCCTTTTTTTCCGCATCGCGAATGATATACAACGCTGCTCTGTCTTTAACGGATTGGCCGGGATTCATAAATTCAGCTTTGCCAAGGATATTGCAGCCGGTGAGTTCAGAAGCTTTATTGAGGCGGATTAGCGGCGTATTGCCGATTGCCTCGATAGCAGAATTGCGGATTTCCATGAAATTTCCAGTACTTTTGAGCATACAATGACAGAATAATAGGACGCGAAAATTGTTTTGTATATCGATCTGCAAAAAATTGCTTTAGCTGATCTTTTTTCTGCCTTTATGTGCGGTTACCTAGACCCGTCCCCATATTTTGGGGGTGCAATCTGAGGCAACGGGAGGGTGCCTGCACTTAAACTGTCGGCATCCTCCTTGCCTAACTTTCAAACTTTTTTAAACGCGCAAGCAGACTGGCAGTATCCCAGCGATTGACGCCCATTGTTTGAACTTCTGAATAGAACTGGTCAACCAATGCGGTAATTGGCAGCTGTGAGCCATTGTTGCGCGCTTCCGCCAGACATATTTGCAAATCCTTGCGCATCCAGTCGACGGCAAATCCGTGTTCATATTCGCCGGCATTCATGGTTTCGTATCGATTTGACATCTGCCAGGAACCAGCTGCACCTTTTGAAATAACTTCAATCAGGTTTTCCACATCAAGACCGGCATTCTGGGCAAAATTGATGCCCTCAGCAAGGCCTTGTACGAGGCTGGCAATACATATCTGATTGACCATCTTGGCAATCTGGCCAGAGCCCGAAGAACCCATATGTCCCACCATTTTTGAATAACATTCGATTACAGGTTTTGCTTTATCAAAAACTTCAATATCGCCACCAACCATAACAGTTAATGCCCCGTTTTGCGCCCCGGCCTGGCCGCCGGACACTGGTGCATCAAGAAAACCAAAAGCGGAAGTTTTTGCTATCTCATTTAATTCACGGGCAATATCTGCTGATGCAGTAGTGTTGTCTATAAATATTGATCCTGGCTTCATAGCACTAAATGCCCCGCCATTATCGGTGGTAACAGAGCGAAGATCATCATCATTTCCCACGCAGGCAAAGACAAAATCACAGCCATCTGCTGCTTCTGCCGGAATTGCGGCATGGCTTCCGCCATATTCCTCAACCCAGGATTTGGCTTTTTGTGCAGTGCGGTTAAAAACCGTCACCTGATGCCCGGCTTTTGCCAGGTGTCCTGCCATTGGATAACCCATTACACCCAAACCAATAAAAGCAACCCTTGCCATTTTCATTTCCTTCCTGTCACAATGAACCATTAAAGATATGGCTGGGCAAATTCTTATTGGGACAAACGATATGCGTAAAGGTTTAAAATGGGTTTTTAGAATATTGGCAGCGCTTTCGGTACTGGCGCTGGTTATTGGCGGGGTCGGTTATATCTTTATTTCACGCTCTGTTACCGCAGATAACGGTATTGCAAAAATTCCGGAGCTTGGTGAAAGTGTGCGTGTGGTGCGCGACAAGGAAGGTATTCCCCATATCACGGGTAAATCGATTGTCGATGTAGCGGCAGCTCAAGGATATATTCACGCCCAGGAAAGACTGTGGCAGATGGAAACCTTCCGCATGGCCGGGCAGGGGCGTCTTTCAGAGATGTTTGGGGAGGCAACTGTAGATAGCGACAAGTTTCTGCGCACCATTGATCTTGATGGGTATTCGCGAAAATCCTACGAGCGCCTTAAACCCGAAACCAAAGAAGTGCTGCAAGCCTATGCCCGTGGCGTCAATGCCTATATCAACCGGGAAAAACGAAGATTTGAACCGGCCCTGCCACCGGAATTTATGATTCTTGGCCATAAACCAGAACCATGGGAACCCTGGCAGAGCTTGATGACTGTCAAAATAATGGCGTTGACGCTTGGGGCCAACATGGCTGATGAAGTGCGCCGGTTGGCATTGGCTTCAAAAGGGTTCAATTCAAACGAAATAGATAATCTGGTTCGTTATAATGCCAAAGACAATCCACCACCATTACCTGATCTGCGAAAAATATACGGTTTCCCGGAAACGGGAAAAGTAATCCAAACAGGGCAGGGGATTACAACTGACGATCTAACCCGAACCGCAAGCGGATTTGACCTTGACTGGCCAATTGGCGTTACCGCTTCCAACAACTGGGTGGTGTCAGGTTCACGCACGACAAGCGGCAAGGTGTTGTTGGCCAATGATCCCCATCTAGGCCTCACCGCGCCTTCAATCTGGTATCTGGCCCATTTGTCATGGGAGGAAGATGGAAAACGCGAAAACCTGATTGGTGCCAGCATGCCGTCAATTCCACTTGTTATGTTAGGGCGCAATGACAAAGTCGCCTGGGGATTTACCACCAGTTATCTGGATTCACAGGATTTATATGTTGAGCGCCAGAACCCTGAAAATGAAAAGCAGTATTTAACAGAAAATGGCTGGGAGGCGTTTGTTGAACGCGAGGAGATTATTAAAGTATCAGGTAAGCCGGATATTAAAATTACCATACGTTCAACCCGAAACGGGCCGGTGTTGCCTGAAGACTACAGGAGTTTGAAAAAATACCTGCCCAAGGGCCATGTGGCAGCTTTGAAATGGATTGCGCTTACCAATGATGACACTTCTATGGATGCATTGGTCGATATTACGCAGGCAGAAAATGTCGCCGGTGTGATAGATGCCACCCGTTCGCTGGTGTCACCCATGCAATCGATTGTTATCGGGGACACACAGGGAAATATCGGTTTTGTCGCCCCGGCGCGCGTTGCTGTCAGAAAACCTGAAAACATGATTATGGGCCGTGCGCCGGTTCCAGGCTGGTTGCCGCAATACCAATGGCAGGGGTTTCTTGATTTTGAACAACTGCCGCAAATTCAAAACCCGGAAAATGGAGTGTTGTTTTCTGCCAACACCAAATTTGTTGATCAGGACTATTCACCGCACCTGACCTGGGACTGGGCAGAAGATTATCGCCATAAGCGGGTTGAGCAACTGATTGTTAAATCAAATGCGCCCCACGATGTTGCCAGCATGATTGCGGCTCAGGGCGATGATTATTCACCGCCATTGATACAGTTTCGCGATGAGGCATTTGCGCAAATGCCGGCCGGTATCACCATTGATAGCGAAATTATTGATGCTGTCAGAAACTGGGATGGGCGCATGAATAGAGAAGGGAATGTGCCGCTGATAATGATGGCATGGTTCAAGGAAATATCTCAGGCGCTTTTGGAAGATGACCTGGGTGAAGAATTTAAGTTGTTTGAAAAGGGACGTATTTCAATTGTCCTTGCTATTCTCGAAAACGGCGGCGCGCGAGACTGGTGTGATAACCGCGAATCTGAGGGTGTACAAAGCTGCGGCGAGATTATCTTGTCCAGCTTCGATAAAGCAATTAAGTCGCTGCAAACCACTTATGGCGAAGACTGGAAACAATGGCGTTGGGGCAAGGCGCATATTGCCTATGGCCAACACAGACCATTCGCAAAAGTTTCACCACTGGATAAACTGTTTAATATCGAAGTCGAGAGTGGAGGGGGGCCTTACACTCTTTTGCGCGGGCAGACTGATTTTGGCAAAGATAACCCGTTTTATAACCGTTCTTCATCTTCGCTAAGGGCAATCTACGATTTTTCTGACCTGAATAAATCCATGTTTATTCAAACTACCGGCCAAAGCGGTAACTTTCTGTCGTCCAATTATCGCAATTTTGCTGAACGTTGGGCGGATGTGAAATATCTGCCGATGACGACAGACCCCGCTGAATATGAAAAGGGTGCGATTGGGGTGTGGATGATGGAACGCAAGCAATGAATGGTAATAAGCTCTTTGGCCGTTCGCTGGTAGTAGGCGGCACCGGTATGCTGGAGAGCGCAACGCGGTTTGTTGCGTGCAATTCATCACAAACGACTATTGGTTCCAGAAACCCCGATAAGCTTGCAAAAGAAATTGGTGCCCATGGGCTCAAACTGGACTGGCTGGCTCCAAATGATCAGACAATTGCAGCACTTTCCAAGCTGCCGGAGTTCGATTTGTTGATATCCTGGATACATGATGAAGCAATCTGGATTGTTGAACATCTGGAAAACAGACTGAATGACAAGGGCCGCTCCATTAGAATACACGGCTGCGCATCCCGTGACCCTGAAATACTGATAAAACGCAATGCGCCTGGTTCCAGTCAGATTTCCAGGCAAACAATTATACTTGGCTGGGTCAATGACCCGCAGGGCCAGAGGTGGCTGTTGGACGAAGAGATATCAACAGCGGTAATTGAAGGGGTGAAACATCCCCGGCGCAAACAAATCACAGCAGGGACTGTAGAAGGTGTTCTGAGCCTGGAATTGTAATTGTGTTGGTGCATCCTCAGGTATTAATCCCGATTGCATAATATATATTATGGAACATAATTGGATTACCATTGAATAAGCAAACAACTGTATCTAATTGTTATATAACACCTTTGCCACATACATAACTATTATGCCCGAGGCATCAATCGTCAATTTTCATCTCAAATGACAAACCATCATAAGACGGATGCACATGGTTGGGAGTTTCTTTTTCCACGGCCTCATAGTCAAGCGGTATGTGCATGTGGGTTAGCAGTGCCTGGCGTGGATTTATTTTTTCGATCCACTCGAGAGCTTCACTGAGGGAAAAATGAGAAATGTGGGATTTATATTGCAGCGCATCCAAAATCCAGATGTTGAGGTTTTGATAGTGCTGCTCAATCTCGCGCTCAATGCCACTGATATCGCAGGAATAGCACACATCATTACCGTTGCCGCATATAAAGCGATAACCGATAGACTGCATTGGACCGTGAATTTGCGGGATGGGCAGGGCGGTGATCGGGCCACCCTCACCTTCTATTGTTACCGGTTTTAAAGGCTCAATTAGCGAGGCATTTAAAATTGGCGGATACATTTGCGGGTTTTGCGACTTAAAACAATAATCAAATCCCTGATGCAGCCGTGCCAATGTATCCTGATTGGCATGGATGTTAATACGTTCGCGTTGAAGAATAGCAAAACCGCGCAGATCGTCTATCCCATGCACGTGATCAGCATGGCCATGGGTATAAAGCACCCCATCGAGCCGTTTGATGTTTGCATTAAGCATCTGCTGGCGAAAATCGGGTCCCGTGTCAACAATCAGGCACGTTGTACCTTTTGTACTGATACGCTCAACGGCAAGAGAACAGCGCAGGCGGCGGTTTTTTGGATTTTGCGGATCGCAATCACCCCATATGCCGCCAATTCTTGGAACGCCGGGTGATGAACCACAACCCAGTATGGTAAAACGCATTATGTCACTCATGCGAAATCAACCGGTTTGGGGATTTTGGAGAAAAGCCTGAAAAAATTCTCAGTGGTCTGCCGCCAGATTTCCTGTTCGCTGACCCCTTTGACTTGCGCCAGCACTTTTGCAGTGTGAACAGTATAGGAAGGTTCGTTGCGTTTGCCGCGAAATGGCGTGGGTGCCAGATAAGGTGCGTCTGTTTCCACTAACAAGCGCTCCATGGGGATGTCAGCGGCTATATCTCGCAATTCCTGCGAGTTTTTGAAGGTCAGTATGCCTGAAAATGATACATAAAGAACGAAGCATCCACGGAGCACTATCTCCTCGTAACATTCTCGTTAAGGAAGATGGCACTATCGCAGTCAGGGAGTGGAAGTTTAAAAGTCAAGACAGCGCAATGTACTACAATCAGGCTTCGGAAAAAATCGAATCTAAAGACGATAGGAAGGCTTTTGGGCTG
>JAKISV010000065.1 GCA_021648425.1 Rhizobiaceae bacterium | reverse complement strand
ATATCGCGCAGATGAACATCCAGGATTTGTCGGTGATTATTGCGGATATTGTGGAATTGTTTGAACCCGCCGCCGAAGAACAGGGATACAAGCTCCTCACCAACATTGATAAGGATCTCAAAGTAAGGGGAAACAGAGAATTGTTGAGCCAATTAATTTCCAACCTTATTGACAATGCCCTAAAATATGGCGAGTCAAAAAACCCAGATAATAAGATTGTTGAGATTAGTGCATCATCAAATGGAAACGAAATTGTTGCAGAAGTTACTGATCGCGGTGCCGGCATACCTGCTGGCTCAGGCAAGAAAGTACTGGAACGCTATTATCGCCTTGAAAAAAGCAGAAACATGCCCGGTTCCGGCCTTGGCTTGTCTTTGGTAAGTGCAATTGCAAAATTGCATTCTGCCACCCTTGACCTTGAAGACAATAATCCCGGGCTGAAAGTGGTATTGAAGTTCCCCAAACCAGAAAGTATAAAAACGGGAGATGGCTGACAAAGATTACAAGCAAACGGTAGACTGGCTACCCGTAAAGACACTGGTCAGCGCCAGCGATAAAAGTGTTTTAAAAGAAATTGAGGAACTGGAAATACTTCTAGCCGATGGCGGTTATTCTACTGCGCTTGGTATTCTCAAAAACAATTCAAAGTTCCTCGAATTTCTGACCGTGGTTTTTGCTGCCTCACCCTATTTACGCAATCTGATTCTCAAACATCCCGACATCCTTGACGACATTTTGGTTGTTGGATTTGACGAATTTTGTAACACGACATTATTGCAGACTGCTGAAAAAGGCAGCGAGTACGATGATGAATCCCAATTAATGTCGTTTCTTAGAAAAATGAAATCACGCATAGCGCTTGGATGCGCATTAGCGGATTTGGGAGGTTGGTGGAATGGGCAAACCGTTACCAAAACCCTTTCAAAATTTGCCGATGCCTGCCTCAATGTATCGTTGGATTTCATTTTGAAAAGTGCAGCCAGCAAGGGGCAGTTTAAAGTAACGCGTAATGATTGCCCGCAAGTCAAAAGCGGCCTGATTGTTTTGGCCATGGGAAAACACGGCGCGTGTGAGCTGAACTATTCTTCAGACATCGATCTGATCTTGTTTTACGACGAGCATGCCGGTGCGAGTGTACTAAAAACGGATCCGACAACATTTTTTTCCCGCCTTGCAAAACAGTTAGTGAAGTTGCTTCAGGAAAGAACAAGTGATGGCTATGTTTTTCGCGTGGATTTACGATTGCGCCCTGATCCTTCTTCAACGCCCGCGGTAATGCCGCTTGAAGCCGGGTTGATTTATTATGAATCCTATGGCCAGAACTGGGAACGCGCAGCAATGATAAAAGCGCGCCCGGCAGCTGGTGATATTGAAGCGGGAAACCGCTTTCTAAGCGAGTTGACACCTTTTATCTGGCGCAAATATCTCGATTATGCAGCAATTCAGGATGTCCACTCGATCAAGCGGCAAATACATGCCCACAAGGGCCATGCCGCTATTGCCACAAGGGGGCATAACATAAAACTTGGTCGCGGTGGTATTCGCGAAATAGAGTTTTTTGCCCAGACCCAGCAACTCATCGCCGGTGGACGCATCCCCCAACTGCGCACATTGCGTACCGTTGAGACAATCAACGCGTTGCATCAACAAGGTTGGGTGGATGCCAATGTTGTCGATGAACTGACAAAAGCCTACTGGTATCTGCGCGATGTTGAACACCGTTTGCAAATGGTGCGTGATGAACAAACACATACCTTACCCGGCGATGAAGATGAGTTCCTTAACATTGCATTGATGATGGGTTGTCGTGACGGGGAAGAATTCGCCAGCCAATTGACGGCTACCCTGCAGATTGTTGAAAAACACTATTCCAGTCTGTTTGAGGCCTCACCGGAACTTACCGCAATATCTGATAATCTTGTATTCACCGGTGATGAGGACGACCCCCAAACTCTCGAGAACCTCGGTGCAATGGGTTATCAACGCCCGATTGATATCATGCGAACCATTAAAGGGTGGCACTTTGGCCGTTATCCGGCATTGCGAACATCCCAGGCGCGTGAACTATTGACGGAATTAACGCCGTTACTTTTACAGGAATTCGCCCGTACCGGCAGGGCCGATGAAACATTAATCGCCATGGACAGATTTATATCCGGTTTGCCCGCTGGCATACAATTGTTTGCGCTGCTAAATTCCAACCCTCCATTGCTGCACCTGCTGACATTATTGCTGAGCGCCGCGCCGCGTTTGGCTGATATCATCACCAGGCGCCCCCACGTGTTTGATGGACTGCTTGATCCCGCATTCAATACTGATTTGCCTGATCACGAACTCCTGGCTGGCAGATTGAGCCAGTTTCTGACCAAAGCAACAGACTATGAATCAAAACTCAACCGGGGGAGAATATTTGCTGCTGAACAAAAATTCCTGATTGGTGTGCGGTTGTTGAACGGTACAATTAGTGCAGAACGTGCCGGGCTGGCTTTCTCAGAACTTGCTGAAGTGTTGCTCAACGCAATGATGGCAATCGTAAAAACTGAATTTGAAAGTAAACACGGTGAAGTTGATGGAGGAGCGATTTGTGTTTTGGCAATGGGACGATTGGGCAGTATGGAACTCACTGCGGGTTCCGACCTTGATTTGATTTTCCTTTATGACCACGCCGTGCAAGCGGAATATTCCAACGGCGCAAAACAATTACCTGCATCCCAGTATTTTACACGCCTAACCCAACGCCTTACTGCAGCAATGAGTGCGCCAACCTCTGAAGGCGTCATCTACGAACTCGATTTTCGACTGCGCCCATCGGGGAAAGCCGGCCCGCTGGCAACTCACATTAACTCATTTATCAAGTATCAAAAAGAACAGGCATGGACCTGGGAACGCCAGGCTTTAACCAGAGCGCGGCCCGTGGCAGGTGACCTGCCATTGCGTAAATTCATTGAAGGGGAAATTAGCAGCCTGATAGCAAATGGCTATGACCAGGGTAAGTTAAAACACAACATAAGTAATATGCGACAACTTATTGAAAAAGAAAAAGGAAACAGTAACCCTTGGGATTGCAAAAATGTCGCTGGTGGCTTGATTGATATCGAGTTTATTGCCCAATGGATTGTCCTGCAATCATCTAAATATCCCAATCCAAAAGCACGTGATAGCCGAGCAGTTATTTTATCTGCCCGGGGAAATCTGATTGCCGAGAGTGATTGCGATATTCTGCTGGAAGCACTGGGAATTTATACAATTGCACTACAGTATATCCGTGCATGCCTAACCGATGAGTTTGACCCTGAAAACGCGCCGCAGGGGTTGAAGGAAATTTTGAGTCAGGCATTGGGTTTCCCGGAAATTTCTGCTGCAACGGCTCAATTACAAAAATGCCAAGTTCAAGTAAGAGACATATTCATTCGCTTGATAGGTTAAATCTCAAAAAAAATCCCCGGTAAATAATACAATTCCGGGGCAGTTGGCAGGGTATTTAGCTTGTTTCTATTAGGCTTGCTTTTTTGATTGTGCCTTAACTGGAATTTTCAAAATTACTGTTGTGCCCACATTAACTTTCGATTTGATTTCCAGGCTTCCGCCAAGCATTTCAGCCAGCGAGCGTGATATTGCCAAGCCTAGTCCTGAGCCTTTGTGGCTTTTGGTAAACTGATTTTGAACCTGTTCAAAAGGGCGACAGAGTTTATTGAGGTCGGCCTTAGAAATGCCAATGCCATTGTCCTTGATTTTGACAATTATTGCATTGCCTTTTTTAGCGGCACTTACAGCGATGCTGCCGCCATCTCTGGAAAATTTCATTGCGTTTGACATTAAATTAAGAAGAATTTGCTTGGTGGCGCGACGGTCGGCTTCCAATATTAAATCTTTGGCAAAATCTTCTTCGATTTCAATTTTTCTGTCTTTTGATTGATGCGAAATGATCCGCAATGTTTCATCGACAATGGTGCCAAGGTCAAATTTCTCATATTCAAGCGCCAATTGCCCCGCTTCAATTTTCGACATGTCCAGAATATCGTTGATAACACCCAGCAGATACGAACCGCTTTCATAAATATCGCGCGAATATTCCACATATTTTTCAGAACCCAATGGGCCAAACATGCGCTGGTTTAAGATTTCGGAAAAGCCGATAATAGCGTTCAAAGGCGTACGAAGTTCATGAGATATATTGGCGAGAAATTCTGACTTCGCTTGATTGGCAGCTTCAGCCTTGTCTTTTTCAAGAGCATAGTTATGCGCCAGTTCTTCGAGTTTCCCTGCCTGCTCTTTAAATTCCTGGCGAGATTTACGCAAATCTGCAACTGTCGCCATCAGTCGTTGTTCAGATTCAACCAGTTTACTCTCATGTTGTTTGATTTTGGTGATGTCCGTGCCAACGGAAACAAACCCGCCATCTTTGGTTCTGCGTTCGTTTATCTGCAACCAGCGCCCGTCCTCGAGCTGCACTTCCATCGTGCGTCCGCCTTCTTTCCGGTTTTTGTGGGCTATAACTTTTTTGGCAGCTTCAACAGCCTTTGAAGCATCCATAACAACATCATATTCCATGCCATGAGTGGCATCATCTTTGTTTAGCCCGTGCAATTGCTGGTACTTGGAGTTGCACATCACCAGCCGTTTATCTTCATCCCATAGCACAAATGCTTCAGACAGATTTTCAATCGCATCCCGCAGCCTGGTATCGTTACGGTGGGTTTCGGATTTCAGCTTTTGTTGTTCGGTAATGTCGATGGCAATACCAATTAGATGGGCAACGCCTTCAGCTGTGTGCACCACTTCCACGCGCGCGCGTACCCATATCCATTCGCCGTTCTGGTGCTTCATTCGAAATACACTGTCGACGCTGTCCCGGTTTTCTACCAACACCTCGTTGGCAAGTTCAAACAGATCTGTATCTTGCGGGTGAACCAGCTGGGCCACCTGGGAAAATCCCATCATCTCATCACTGGCTTCCATCCCAAGCAACCCATACATCGATGCAGACCAGTAAATACGGCCCCGTGACAAATCCCAATCCCACAGGCCGCATTTGCCGCGCGATAACGCGGTGTCAAAACGGTTTTGCGTTAGGCTGTAAATATCATCCGCCTCTCGCGCTCGTGCTGCTTGCGCAAAATAGGCATATAAAATTACCAGCAGAATACTGGAAGTGCCAACAAAAAGGGTAACATTCAGCGATACATTTTTGCGCCAGCCCGCATAAAGCGCATCAACGGGTTGAACCAGAGTAATTCCACCGTGAGGGGAAGGTAATATTCGGTGAACAGCAAAAGATTCTTCGCCATTGGCTAATGTCAGTTTTTTTACATCCGCACGTTTACCAAAAGTCATTAGCAATATGGTGTTGTCGTAAATTGAGCTGATATCTTTTCCGGTCCAATCTGGTTGTTGCGGTAGCGTGGCTGAAATTTTTCCGTTTCGGTTGGTGGTGATAATCTGACGGCCATCGCGCAAATATTTTGCTGGCAATGTATCAGCCAATAGATTTTGCAGTTCGATATTTGATATTGGGTTTTTGTCAGAAAATGCGACAGGTTTCAGTTTTTCACGAATAATTTCAGCAATGAAATTTAGTTCCGCAGAAGTGGTATAGCGAATTGTCTCGGCCTGGTTTGCTAAAGCTACCCAACGGCCAATTGCTACTACAACAAGAAAAATCACAATCAGAACAGGGACCAGCTGACGTAAAAATGATTCCGATTGCAACAGTCGCTCATAGGCAGGGTGTGAAAGCAGTTTGGCATAGCCCAACTTCCCGGAGCCGGTGTTTTTGCTCCGAGCCGAATATAGCTGTTCTTGCGCTCGCACAGCAGGTGCGTCCGCTTGAGCCATTTAAGGCCTCCCCGTAAGAATTTTCTTTTTTTCGGAATACGCCACGCCACCGAATCACTTGCATTTGAATCCACGCGAATCGCCATGTCCAGCTAAAAAATGAAGATAGTGGAAATAATTTTGCTATTGGAGAATTTGCCGCTTCAAAGCTATCCACTCAACGTGCGATCAAGGATTTCACTAACGTCTGTCGACAGTTTTTTATTCTTCTGCAATTTACGCAATGCATCAACTGCCTTTTTTTGCCTTTTTGGCTCCAGAGAACCAATTGAGCCAAACGCTGTTAATAAACGTGCAGCAATCTGCGGGTTGATAATATCGATTTTTTCAATCACGCCGCTCACCAATTGGTAACCTTCACCGCTCGTTGCGTTAAACCCGGTAGGATTTCCAAAGGCAAAACTAGCCAATACAGATCGGGCGCGGTTTGGGTTGTTTAGGGTAAATTTTTTGTGGCGCATCAGTGCCCTGACTGATTTAATTGCGCCACGCCCGGGCACCATTGCCTGCGTCGCAAACCATTTATCCAGTACCAGCGCATTAGTTTTATACTTGTTATAAAATTCTTCTATTACACGGTCGCTGGCTTTTCGCGAATGGTGCCGCAGTACAATTCTGCAAAATGCTGCATATCGTTCATCCATGTTGGTAGCATTCGAAAACTGTTTGATGCTGGCTAGTTCAGATTGTTTGTGGTTTGCCGCAAGGCCGACATTCAGTAATAAATTTCGCAATCCGCGTTTGCCCGATTGCTCTGCATCTGATTGGTAAGGTTCGCTGATTTGCGTCTCCTGCCACAATTCATCCCAGCCCTCGACTACGCGTTTGCCGATTTCTCCTATCAGCGCATTGCGTGCATTATGTATTGCGTCGGGATTGACTGAGCGCCCGATAATGCGGGCCAGTTCGCTTTCACCGGGCAACGTCAGTGTTAAAGCGCGAAATTCGGCCGATAAATTACGATCCATAACAATGGCAAATGCACAATCCAGAAACCGATTGTCAATCTTTGGCGCTTTACCCCGCCCCAATGCCCGCGCCCCGCTGATAAGCAGCTTTTGTGCATAGGATTGAAATGCCTGCCAACGGTTAAAAGGGTCACTGTCATTGATGGCCAAAAATGCCAAATCTGTATTAGTCTGGTGAATTTCCAGGTTTACTGGTGCGCTGAAATTTCGATTAAGGGATACCGCCGCACGCTGATCTACACCGTGAAAAATAACTTTGTGCTTTCGTTTGGTCAAATGAAGCAAATCACCATCATGCTCGCATCCGGTGATATTTATTGCTTGAATGTCCGTGCCATTACCCGCAACCAACCCTGCCCTCAATGGAATATGCAACAATTTTTTTCGAGCCTGGCCACTGGTGGGGCTGAGAATTTGCTCCAGCTCCAAAGTCAGTTTTTTGCGCCGGCTATCATAATTGGACGAAGCAATGACCGACGGTGTTCCCGCTTGTGAATACCAAAGCGCGAATTGATCAAGGTTTCTTTTGCTGGCATCAGCAAAGCACTTCAAAAAATCCTCAATAGTAGCTGCATCGCCATCGTGCCGCCGAAGATAAAGGCCCATACCTTTTTTAAAATGTTTAGGCCCCAAAATGGTGGCTAGCATTCGAACCAGTTCAGCGCCTTTTTGATAAACGGTTGCCGTATAAAAATTATTGATTTCGCGGTAAGTCTGTGGCCTCACCGGATGCGCCAACGGTCCGGCATCTTCCGCAAACTGGCTAGTGCGTAAATTGCGCACGTCAGCAATACGAACCACCGGGCGCGATCGCATATCGCTAGAGAATTCCTGATCGCGGTAGACTGTCAAACCCTCTTTCAGGCACAGTTGAAACCAATCGCGGCAGGTGATGCGATTGCCTGTCCAGTTGTGAAAATATTCGTGCGCAATAATGGCTTCAATATTGGCATAGTCGACATCTGTCGCGGTATTTACATCCGCCAACACATATTTATCGTTGAAAACATTCAGCCCCTTATTTTCCATTGCCCCCATATTGAAATCAGATACGGCAACAATGTTAAATACATCCAGATCATATTCGCATCCAAAAACCTCTTCATCCCACTTCATCGAACGAACAAGCGCATCCATTGCGTAGGCGGTTTGCGGTTCTTTTCCGCGCTCCACATAAATGCCCAATTTGACCTTCTTTCCAGACATCGTTTTGAAGTTTTTGTGGGCCGAACCCAAATCCCCGGCAACCAGGGCAAACAGATAGCTGGGCTTGGGATGGGGATCATCCCACTCCGCATAGTGCCGGTTACCGGAAAGCCTGCCTTTATTTTTCAGATTGCCATTGCCCAGCAAAACCGGCATTTCATCACGGTCGGCCTCAATACGGGTAGTAAAAGTCGTCAGCACATCGGGGCGGTCCGGGTAAAAGGTAATGCGTCTGAACCCTTCTGCCTCACACTGGGTGCAATATTTGCCACTGGAACGATAAAGCCCCATAAGCTGCGTATTGGCTTGCGGATTGATTTCAACCTCAATCTCAAGGGTGAATTGTTCGGATTTTGGTGGCGTCTGGATTTTCAGTTGTTGTGGCGAGATACTATATTGGTCATTGTTCAGCTCTTTGCCCCCAATGCATATCTGTTTCAGCACCAGATCTTCACCATCAAACAGCAGCGCAGAACCGGGTTTAACCCCTTTGCTTCTTTCAACTTTCAATACGGATTTTACAATTGTCGCTGTTGGATCAAGTTTGAAAAGTAAATCGGCATGGATAACTTTGTAGTCAGCGATTTTATAGTTTTTCAGGCGAATAATATTTCCGCTGTCAGCGCGCATGAATTTTATCCTGTCGTGGCAAATTTTGAATTCCTGTGTACCTGTTGCATGAGTTATTGCAAATCCAAAGAACAGCATTTTCAATTTTTCATAATCGACGACTTTGTTTATTGTGAATTAATGCATCATTGCTAACCTGCTTAGATTATAAATATGGCACCAGGAATATTCATGCCTCAATCCGCGTTGAAAAAACATATCAAAACCCTTCGCCAACATCGCTCCCGCCTGGAGCAGGTATCTGTGCGTGAACTGTTTGATGCGGATAATGGTCGCGCCTCGCGGTTTTCGATTGAAGAGGATACTTTGCTGTTTGACTACTCGAAAAACCGCATTGATCCCGATTGCATGAACGAGCTGCTTGCCCTGGCAAAAAGCGCTGATATTGAAAATGCCCGTATCGGGTTATTTACAGGGGATAACGCAAATTTCACAGAAAATCGACCGGCACTGCATACCGCTTTGCGGGCAAAGGATAAGCCCGAGATTTTTGTAAACGGCGAAGATATCAAACCTCAAATCAATCAAATGAAACTTCGTCTTTTTGAATTCAGTGAAATTGTTCGAGATGGTAGCTATCAATTGAGTGGTGGCCCGGTTCGTGATGTAGTCAATATCGGTATTGGCGGATCGGATCTTGGCCCGCAAATGGGTGTGGCCGCACTCAAGCCCTATCATTCAGGCCCTCGTATTCACTTTGTATCCAACGTTGATGGCGCTGATTTCCATGACAAAGTGACAAAACTGGATCCGGCTACAACACTGTTTATTATCGCATCGAAAAGTTTCACCACCTCTGAAACCATGGCCAACGCCAATCTGGCAAAAAACTGGTTGACGGACAAAGTTCCTGCCGATGATATAGGCCTCCATTTTATTGCTCTTTCAACCAATCTGGAGGCAACGGCCGCCTTTGGTATTGTAAAAGAGCGCACATTTGGTTTTTGGGACTGGGTAGGGGGACGATATTCTGTCTGGTCAGCAATCGGGCTGTCGCTGATGATTGCTATTGGTTCAAAAAATTACCAGCAATTTCTCGACGGTGGCCGCGCGGCAGATGAACATTTTCAAAACTGTGACATGAAAGAAAATATTCCTGTCCTGATGGCTTTGATCGGTATCTGGCATCGAAATGTCTGGGGTTTTCCAACCCATGCCATTCTCCCCTATGATAATCGTCTGGCTAGATTTCCAGCCTATCTCCAACAGTTGGACATGGAATCAAACGGTAAACATATATGCAGTGATGGAAAATTATCTAAATTTGCCACTGGCCCGATAATATGGGGTGAGCCCGGCACTAATGGTCAGCATGCATTCTACCAGCTTCTTCATCAGGGAACTGACATTGTACCGTGTGATTTTCTCGTCGCTGCAAAATCCCATGAAAAAAATCAGACCCAGCAAAGAATGCTCGTAGCCAACTGTTTTGCGCAAAGCAAAGCAATGATGCTTGGTAGAACGCTGGAGCGGGTAATAGGGCACTTAAAACGCCTTGATCTGTCACCACAGCAAATCGAAACACTCGCCCCCCACAAAGTTTTTGAAGGCAATCGTCCTTCCAATACCTTTCTTTATCAACAGTTGACCCCCTATGTCCTTGGCCAGCTGATAGCATTTTATGAACACAAGATATTCGTTCAGGGCACCATATGGGGAATAAACTCCTTCGACCAATGGGGTGTGGAGTTGGGGAAACAACTCGCAAATGAAATCAGACCGCTGCTTGAAGAAGATAATTCAGGCAAGCCGATTTCAACACGCGGTCCGTCAACCAATATGCTGGTAAAAAAGTTTCATCAATTATCGGGAAATCAAAAATAGTTCTCGCGCAAACCCGCGACTGTCTCTATATTCTGTCCATGAAAAATGATGAAAAAAAGTATGACGCCGAACTCCCCATAGCGACTCCGAAATATTCCGGCCCCCGCTTCTTTACCGATGCCAGGCAGGCGGTGGAAGCATTGCAGGAGCTTTATGATGTTGCGACCAGCTACCTGCGTGACAATTTTCGCATCATTATGGATGGTGGTGCGATTACCCAGCGCTACCGGGCTTTTTATCCCAAAATCCGCGTCACCACCACTTCCTATGCTAAGGTCGATAGCCGTCTGGCCTTTGGCCACCTTGCCGGACCTGGAACCTATGAAACAACAATCACCCGCCCGGACCTGTTTGCTTACTATCTGAGAAACCAGATATCGCTACTGATCAATAATCACGGTGCACCGGTGGAAATCGGATTGTCAGAAATTCCCATACCGCTGCATTTTGCTTTTCCTGAAGGTCAGCATATTGACGGCGCTATCGAAGACCATTTTGACCGTCCGCTGCGCGATGTATTTGATACACCCGATCTAAGTGTCACCGATGATAAAATTGCCAATGGCGAATATGACGACAGCCCCAGTATTGTGCAGCCACTGGCTCCATTTACAGCACCTCGTGTGGATTATTCCCTACACCGGTTGTCTCACTACACTGCAACCAGTCCGTTGCATTTCCAGAACTATATCCTGTTCACCAACTACCAATTTTATATGGATGAGTTTGTTGAATTTGCTAAAAATGCGATCGCAGACCCGGATAGCGGCTATGATGCCTTCATTGAGGGTGGTAATTTAACGACTAAATCCGGTGATGTTGAGCCATCGTCGGGAAGCCCGGTTACCCGCCAGCCGCAAATGCCCACCTACCATCTTACCCGCCCCGATAAGTCGGGAATTACGATGATTAATATTGGTGTTGGTCCCTCGAACGCAAAAACCATTACTGATCATGTGGCCGTACTTCGCCCTCACACCTGGTTGATGCTGGGCCATTGTGCCGGGTTGAGAAACAGCCAGTCTTTAGGTGACTATGTTCTGGCCCATGGATATGTGCGCGAAGACAATGTGCTGGATGCGGATTTGCCCATATGGATACCAATCCCGCCCCTGGCAGAAGTGCAAATTGCGCTGGAACAGGCCGTGGCCGAAATTACCGGCCTGAAAGAATATGATCTGAAGAAAGTCATGCGTACCGGTACCGTTGCCACCATCGATAATCGCAACTGGGAATTGCGCGATCAAAAAGGCCCGATTAAACGTCTGTCTCAATCCCGCGCCATCGGTCTCGACATGGAATCAGCAACCATCGCCGCTAATGGTTTTCGGTTCAGGGTCCCCTACGGGACATTGTTGTGCGTTTCCGACAAACCCCTGCACGGTGAATTGAAACTGCCTGGCATGGCAACAGAATTTTATTCCCGCCAGGTTTCCCAGCATCTGAAAATCGGTATTAGAGCTTTGGAAAAAGTCCGTGAAATGCCTTCAGAACGGCTGCATTCAAGGAAATTGCGTTCGTTCAATGAGACGGCTTTTCAATAGGAAAATCAAAACCCCCTGATACCGGTTAAAACCGATATCAGGGATATTACAATTAGTTGACTATCGGGCCCGGTTTTTTCAATTGGGCCATGAGATCATTGTCCCATTCACCTTCAACCTTGAAATGCGCCACAGCGCCTAGAAGCACGGCTTCAATCAGGTTGTGGTTCACATAGGCATATGTACCAGGCTGTTTAAATGTGTACATTACTGCTCCAGCAGAGCCGCCACGGATAAGCCATGTTTCAAATCCGGTTTGTGGAGGATCACTGAAAGTGCCACCTTCCCACACATAGTCCGCATGACCGCCGATCAGGTGTGGTCTGGTATCGCGATTTGCCTGAGCATGTATAATCATCACGGTTTTGCCCACCTTGGATTTCAGGGAATGATCACCAGTTAATGCGCCTACCGAGCCATTAAACACGCTGTGGCTGGGAATTAGCTTTCGCATGTTTTCAAGCGAGTCGGCATAATCACCACCGGCAATGTCGAACTTGAGATATTCACCGTTTTCATCTTTGGGCAGATAAAAATCCTGCTCGCCGATATAGACCAGCTCATCATAAGTCAGCAGTTCGCCGTCTTTATTTTTAAGCCCGTCTCGTGGCAACACCATCACCGCCCCGTTCATACCGTGAACAACGTGATAGGGGATCATGTCTCCGCCCGGTGCGCAGTGATAAACAAACACGCCAGGTTTTATTGCCTTCCAGCGAAACACGACTTCTTCACCGGGCTGAACATAAGAGATCGCAGCTCCGCCAAGTGCGCCGGTGGCAGCATGGAAGTCAATATTGTGCTCCAGCTGGCTGGAGGAAGGGTTGACCAGTGTTAATTCCACATAGTCGCCTTCATGGACAATAATCAGGGGTCCGGGAACTGAACCATTATAGGTCAACGCCCATATTTCCCCGTCATTATCATCATCGACTTTCAGAAGCTTTTCTTCGATTTCAAAACGAACCTCGACGATTTTTGGTCCTCCGACTGCCACTTGATCATGAACTGGTGCAAAGGGCGGAGCCACCATTTCCTGCTTGACCCGGGGAAGTCCGGACAAATCAACGGGCTTGCCTTTTGGCGCTTCAGCCGGGCTGGAAATCGGAATGGAGAACGGTTTGGGAGTTTTAAATTTTGAGGTGCGCGGCAGGGCTAACGCCTGTTTTGATGTTACTGCACCAGATAAGCCAACGGTACCCAACGCGGCCGCTGCAAGGGCGGAACGACGAGTAATCATGATACTCTCCTTTTTTGTTTTGGAATTGTATTTACAATCAAAACAATAGGGAAAATATCGATAACTATCCTTGATCCGGGTCAAGAAAATTTGCAGAATTTCAGTTGTTTAGAAATCCGC
>JAKISV010000064.1 GCA_021648425.1 Rhizobiaceae bacterium | reverse complement strand
CTGAACCGGTACTGCCTGAATGAAATCAACCTGACCCGACAACAATGCGGCTACACGGGTAGCTTTACTCTGGACCGGGGTATAGATGATTTCTTTCACTTCCATCGGGAACATATCCATGCCCCAATAGTTTTCATTGATTTTCAAAACAGTTTTGGCATCAGGCTCGCGGCTTACCAGAACATAAGGTCCTGTACCGTTTGCATTGCGGGATGCAAAAGTGTCTTCGCCACCTTCATAGTCCTGTACTTTTACAGCATTGTTTGCTTCAGCCCAGGTCTTGTCCATGATAAACAAGTTGGTAAGGTTGGAAGGCATAATCGGGTTTGGCCCGTTGGTGACGATTTCAAAACCGTATTTACCATTGGCGCGCACTTCTTTCACGGAAGCCAGCAATTCTTTGTAGTCGCTGTCTTTTGTCATTGCCCGGTTGAAAGAAAACACCACATCTTCACTGTCAAATTCCGATCCATCGTGGAATTTCACACCTTCACGCAGTTTGAACGACCACACATTGGGGTCGTCTTTGCTTGGCGCCCATTCGGTAGCCAATGCGGGTACCGTTTTGCCGGTCATGTCTCGGATCAGCAACGGCTCCATAATCTGATGGTTCAGGGCCGTGGTCGGTCCTTCGTTTTGTGCATGCGGATCAAGCGTCAACGCATCTCCGGCGCGCGCCCATCGCAACGTTTGTGCACTGGCCAGAACAGATGTCCCGGCAAGTATAATTGCAGCTAATAGTACAACACTGGTTTTCATAAATTATCTCCCTTTTTAACTGGGAGAGATTATGAAGCCTATTGCAATAATAGCAAGACTGCGGGCGAAAATTGGCGAAACTATTTATTATTCGGCTTGCAATATCCGGCAGCAAACAGGCTGGAATCATCTTCGAAGCTGGTTGTGAAGAAAGTCATTTATCACGCCTGGGTAATTTATCAAAATATTCCGGCCTATTAAGTGAATACATTCAATGGGTTACGAAATCGCCAGTATCTACTAAATATTTAGTTGACAAAACGATTTGTTAACCCTGATAATTAGCCATCCAGACTTAACTGGAAAAAGAAAGCATAGGGAGGAAAAAATGCGAACGTATTTTATAGCTGCGGCGACGGCCTTGTCTGTCATTGCAGGAGCGTCAACTGTCCAGGCGGATGAGGCGGCGGCAAAAAAATGGATTGACCAGGAATTTCAACCCTCTTCGCTGAGCAAAGAACAGCAATTGGAAGAAATGAAATGGTTTATCAATGCTGCTGAACCATTCAAGGGTATGGAAATCAATGTCCTCTCAGAAGGAATTCCAACCCATTCTTATGAATCTGAAGTGCTGACCAAGGCATTTTTCGAAATCACCGGGATAAAGGTAAGCCATCAGATTCTTGGTGAAGGAGAGGTCGTTCAGGCTGTTCAGACACAAATGCAGACCGGGCGAAACCTCTATGATGCTTATGTCAACGATTCAGACCTGATCGGCACCCACTCGCGCCTGCAACTGGCCTACAATCTCACTGATTGGATGGCAGGTGAAGGCAAGGATGTCACCAATCCGGGACTTGATTTGGATGATTTTATCGGAATCCAGTTTACTACCGGACCTGATGGCGATCTTTATCAGTTGCCAGATCAGCAATTCGCTAACCTGTACTGGTTCCGTAAAGACTGGTTTGACCGCGAAGATCTCAAAGCCGCCTTCAAAGCAAAATATGGCTACGAATTGGGGGTTCCCGTTAACTGGTCAGCCTATGAAGACATTGCTGAATTTTTCTCCAAAGATGTGAAAAATATCGATGGCGTCGATATTTTCGGCCACATGGATTACGGCAAGCGTGCTCCTGATCTTGGCTGGAGAATGACCGACGCATGGCTTTCAATGGCTGGTGCGGGATCAAAGGGTGAGCCTAATGGTGTTCCCATTGATGAGTGGGGTATTCGCATGGAAGCGGGCACCTGCAATCCGGTTGGAGCATCTGTTAGTCGCGGTGGTGCTGCCAATGGACCTGCAGCTGTATATGCTATTCGTAAATGGGATGAATGGCTGCGCAAATATGCACCCCCAGGTGCAGCATCATTTGACTTTTACCAGTCACTTCCTGCTTTAAGCCAGGGCAATGTTGCCCAGCAGATATTCTGGTACACGGCATTTACAGCCGACATGGTTAAACCAAGATCAGAAGGCAATAATACCGTTGATGAGGACGGCAATCCATTGTGGCGGATGGCGCCTTCACCCCACGGCCCTTACTGGGAAGAAGGTCAAAAGATTGGATATCAGGACGTGGGTTCATGGACCATCCTGAAATCCACTCCGGTTGATCGTGCAAAAGCAGCATGGCTTTATGCTCAGTTTGTGGTTTCAAAAACTGTTGACGTGAAGAAATCCCATGTGGGCTTAACCTTCATTCGTGACAGTACCATCAGACACGAATCTTTCACCGAACGTGCGCCCAAACTGGGTGGTTTGGTGGAGTTCTATCGTTCTCCAGACCGTGTTGCATGGTCGCCAACCGGTATCAATGTGCCCGATTATCCAAAACTGGCACAAATCTGGTGGCAGCAAATTGGTGATGTAAACTCGGGTGCATTTACTGCTCAAGAGGCAATGGATCGTCTGGCTGAAGAAATGGACATCACCATGGCGCGTATGCAAAGGGTTGATGAAGCTGCCCAGGTTTATGGTGGGTGCGGTCCGCGCCTGAACGAACCCAAAGACCCTTCGGAGTGGTTGGGCAAGGGTGGAGCCAAGGCTAAACTTGAGAATGAAAAACCTCAAGGCATAACTGTCAACTATGATGAACTTGTTGCCCGCTGGGCGGCTCAATAGGGTGATCTCTGAAGGGTGATCTCTGGCAAATTGCATTAATTGGCAATTCGCACAATCAGCCGGGACCTTCGGGCCCCGGCTTTTTTCACCCATTTCACTGTAGAAGATATCGCATGTTTTGGCGCTCGCTGCGAACGCGAAATTAAGTGCGGAAAGACAGGATGGAATGTCAATTGAATTAAGAAATATAGTCAAACGTGTGGGTTCAATAACCCATATCAAAGACACAAGCCTGATTTTAGAGGCCGGGCATTTCAATGTTTTACTGGGAGCTACCGGCGCTGGCAAAACGTCACTTATCAAACTAATGGCGGGCCTCGACAAACCGGCTTCCGGGCAAATTTTCATGGGTGGAGAGGACGTAACCGGACTATCGACGCAAAAAAGAAACATCAGCCTCGTCCATCAGTTTTTTGTCAACTATTCCCACATGAGCGTATTTGAGAATATTGCTTCACCGCTGAGGGTCGCAGGCATGGCAAAACCGGAGATTAAAACCAGGGTGGAAGAGACTGCGGAACTATTGCAATTGCAGGATTTTCTCAAGCGCCGGCCAAGTGAATTATCAGGGGGCCAGCAACAAAGAACCGCGCTTGCAAGGGCAATTGCCAAAGAGAGCAAAGCGGTGTTTTTGGATGAGCCACTGGCTAATCTGGATTACAAATTGCGCGAGGAGTTGCGAGACCAATTGCCGGAACTTTTTGCTGATCGAGGCGCGGTAGTGGTTTATGCAACTTCTGAACCTGAAGAGGCTTTGCTGTTAGGCGGTTACACAGCGCTTATGGACGATGGCCATATTACCCAATTTGGCCCCACTGCGCAGATTTATCATAATCCACACGATCTGGTGTCGGCCAGCGTTTTTTCCAACCCGCCAATTAACGTGGCGCAGATTGAAAAAAAAGGCGATTTGGCTCAGATGAATGAGCATGTCAGCTGGAAACTTACAGGTGCTGCGGCAGGGCTGCGGGACGGGAATTATACATTCGCCATTCGGCCCAACCACGTGGCTCCGTTTAAGACCTCAGATAAATCAGTAGCGATAACCGGATCAGTCCAGATTACTGAATTAAGCGGTTCACAAAGCAGCGCGCATTTTTTGGCGGGTAACGAGAGCTGGGTATCTTTGGCATCGGGCGTGCACAATTTTCAAATCGGGCAGGATCACCAGTTCTTCATGGATCCGGACAATTGTTTCTATTTTAGTCCCGATGGCAAAATAGCGGCGTAAAGAGGGGAAGCTGGTTGGCCAAAATATCATTGTCAAAACTGCGGCACAGCTACCTCCCCAACCCACAGGGGCGGGAGGATTATGCTCTGAAAGAGATTGACCTGGATTGGGAGGATGGCGGAGCATATGCGCTGCTGGGACCATCGGGTTGTGGCAAAACAACTTTGCTGAATATCATATCAGGTTTGCTTACCCCTTCTGAGGGGCGTGTTTTGTTTGATGATGTAGATGTAACGGGATTATCCCCGGTCGAACGTAACATTGCCCAGGTTTTTCAGTTCCCGGTGATCTATGACACGATGAGCGTATTTAATAACCTCGCCTTCCCCCTGCGAAACCGTCAGGTCGATGAGGAAACGGTAAAAAGACGGGTACATGAAATCGCTGAAATGCTGGAAGTCACCGATATGTTGCAGGTGCGCGCTTCAGGGCTTTCACCCGATAACAAACAAAAAATCTCAATGGGCCGCGGGCTGGTGCGTGAAAACGTTAATGTGGTGATGTTTGATGAGCCGCTCACGGTTATTGATCCGCACTTAAAATGGAAGTTGCGCTCGAAGCTGAAAGAATTGCATCAGAAAATTCAGGCAACAATGATCTATGTAACCCATGATCAGACTGAAGCGCTTACCTTTGCCGATCAGGTGGTGGTTATGCAGGATGGTGATGTGGTGCAGATCGGTTCGCCCGTTGAATTGTTTGAACGCCCCGCCCATACATTTGTCGGCCATTTCATCGGCTCGCCGGGCATGAACGTTCTGCCTTGTGAAATTCGCGAAGGTGCAGCCTTTCTCAACGGCAACAGAATTCAACTCGAGGGACCTATCAGAGTTGGCGCAAAAGGTATTTCGCAAATTGGTATTCGCCCGGAATTTGTCACTCTTGGAAATTCCGGATTGAAAGTGAAAGTTCGCAAGGTTGTGGATGTGGGGCGTCATATCGTTGTTGAAGCCATGCTGGGTGACACAAAGATAAATGCAATTGTGTCGGATGATATTCCGCAACCCGGTAGCGATATATATCTGAATTTTCTGCCGGACCAGACCCGTGTTTATTTTGATGGCCGGATCGCCACACAAAATGCGGAGCAATCTTTATGAAAACCCATAATCAAAAAGCCTGGTTTTTTGTCCTGCCCGTACTGATTCTGGTAGCGTTTAATGCTCTCATTCCAATGATGACGGTTGTGAATTATTCCGTACAGGAGACCTTTGGCAACAACCAGTTTTTCTGGCAGGGCCTCGACTGGTTTGAAAATATTTTGAATTCTTCTCGTTTCCAGGCCGCCCTTGGCAGGCAGTTTTTGTTTACCGGCATTATTCTGGCTATCGAAATTCCACTGGGAGTAATCATTGCCCTTGCAATGCCGCGCAAAGGGGTTTGGGTTTCCGTTTGTCTGGTGACTGTTGCACTGCCGATGTTGATCCCGTGGAACGTGGTTGGCGCGATGTGGAATATTTTTACACTGCCAGACATCGGATTACTTGGCTATTTCATGAACCATGTATTGGGTGTCGATTACAATATGACCCAGTCACCATTCGCCGCGTGGGTTACCATTGTTGCGATGGATGTCTGGCACTGGACATCTTTAGTTGTGTTGCTGAGTTATGCCGGGCTGGTGTCGATACCAGATGCCTACTATCAGGCGGCAAAAATTGATGGTGCATCCGCCTTTGCGGTTTTTCGATATATACAACTGCCAAAAATGAAACGTGTGCTGACCATTGCGGTGCTGCTGCGTTTTATGGACAGCTTCAATATTTATACTGAAGTGTTTGTTTTAACCGGCGGCGGGCCGGGTAATTCGACGACTTTATTATCCATCGATCTTGTGAAAATAGCGCTTGGCCAGTTTGATCTTGGGCCGGCGGCGGCGATGTCACTGATCTATTTTGCAATCACACTTCTGGTGTCCTGGCTGTTTTATACGCTGATGACCCGTGACGAAACAAAGTAACAGGGAGGTCGATAAATATGCGAAAAAGAAGTCTGATACCAATAATCTACATCTTGTTCCTGATGCTGCCGATTTATTGGCTGGTGGCAATGAGTTTCAAAACAACCGGTGAAATATTATCGGGTTTTTCCCTGTTTCCACAAACATGGACCTTCGATAATTACCGCGTGATATTCACCGATCCGACATGGTATTGGGGTTATATCAACTCGATTGCATACGTGTCTCTGAATACAGTCATTTCGGTGAGCGTGGCACTGCCGGCAGCTTTTGCTTTTTCCCGTTATAAATTTCTGGGCGATAAACAGCTGTTTTTCTGGCTGCTGACCAATCGAATGGCTCCTGCCGCCGTTTTTGCCTTGCCGTTTTTTCAGCTTTATTCAGCCGTTGGATTGTTTGATACCTATCTGGCAGTGGCTTTGGCACATGCATTATTTAACGTCCCCCTGGCGGTCTGGATACTTGAAGGATTTATGAGCGGCGTACCAAAGGAGCTGGATGAAACGGCCTATGTGGATGGTTATTCATTTCCAAGATTTTTCATAAAAATATTCCTTCCCACCATTGCGCCGGGAGTTGGTGTCACCGCGTTTTTCTGTTTCATGTTTTCGTGGGTCGAATTATTGCTTGCCAAGACCCTGACAGCGGTTGCGGCGAAACCGATTGCAGCAACCATGACAAAAACAGCTTCCAGCGCCGGGTATGAACTGGGTCTGCTTGCTGCTGCTGGTACGCTGACGATCATCCCGGGTGCAATCGTCATCTATTTTGTGCGTAATTACATTGCCAAGGGCTTTGCCCTGGGGAGAGTTTGATGTTGGGGTGGATGGCCTGGACGTGGCCAACAGCATTACTGTTCATCGGCATTTTCTCAGCAATGGGCATTTTGACAATTATTGAAATTCGCTATCCCGGCGGCGATGAGCGCAAAGGCGTGCTGGGTCTTGTTACTACGCGTGGTGACAGGTTATTTATAACACTTTTGGGCGCTGTCTATATTCATCTGGCGTGGCTTGGATTTTTTGGCATGCCACTGTGGGCACCAATAGCAATCAGCATTGCCTGGGGGACTTTTGCGTTCTGGAAGGTTTGAGGGGTAGATATTTACCTTGGAATATCCGGCAAATTGATATGTAATAACAGCACAAATCATCCATCACGATATTAGGCATCATTAAATATGAGACAAAAAAAGAAAATCGAGTTCCTAACCGAAGTTGAATTGGAGTTCATGAACCTGCTTTGGGTGCTTGGCGAGGGAACGGTTCGCGATGTGATGGCTAAAATGGCACCGGAGCGCAATCTTGCTTATACTTCAGCTGCCACAATATTGAGAATTCTGGAGCAAAAACAATTTGTCGAGAGCACTAAAAAGGGCAAGACCTTCACCTACCGGGCACTGTTAAGCAAAGACGCTTATCAATCGCGCTCTTTAAAAAACCTCTCGGAAAAACTGTTTGACGACACCCCTGCTTCACTGGTTGCCCGACTGGTTGACGACTATAATTTGTCAGAAGATGCGCTGGGAGAAATTCGTGCCCTGCTTGATAGGAGATTGGAAAATGATAACGATTGACGCAATTTTCGACGCCTATATCAATGTTAATATTCTACTGATTGTGGTATTTGGCCTTTGGTGTATAGCGCGAATGTTATTGAGGCCGTTGGGCATGATCCATGCATATACCACGCAACTGCGACTGCTGAATGGGGTCTTCCTGGCCGTTGCAATCTCTCCCTTCCTGTTTTTGCTTTTAGGCCCATTGTCAAAACTTGGGGCAGTTACACCGCTATTCACGGTTAATCTGTCTGACATTGTTGTTGCTCAATATTTGCAGGGTAATTTCGATATGAAGCCTGCAATGCTTGAAGAGTTTTTAGGGTTTAGAAGCCGGCTGGCCAGTGATGTACTGGAATTGAACAGCAATTGGGGCATTTTTATATTGGGATTTATCCTGGCAGGTGCGGCATTGTTTTCAGCCCGCCTTATCATCAGCATTTATGCGTTGCGTAGAATAATCAGTCATAGCCATGTCTGGCATCGGTTTGGAAATCTGCGCCTGTTAATTTCCGACACGGTGCATGTACCCTTCTCAACACGAACGCTGAACCGCAGATATGTTGTTATACCTTCAAGCATGCTTACCAATGTTAAGGATCTGAGAATTGCTATTGGCCACGAATTTCAACACATGCGCCAGTACGATCTTGAATGGGAGATTGCGCTTGAGTTGCTCAGGCCGATTTTCTTCTGGAATCCTGCCTACTATTTGTGGAAACGCCAGGTCGAGCAATTGCGTGAATTGTCCTGCGACCAGCGTGTATTGGCCCGTAAGAGATATGATGCCAAAGACTATTGCGCCTGTTTGTTGCATGTTTGCCAAAACAGTCTGGAAAAACGACGTTTATTGGCGATAGCGCTTCCAAAAGTAGCATTGATCCAGATGAACGGCGCGTTGTTCGGCCGCAACCCTGCTATGTTGCTACGCCAACGGGTGGTTTCTTTATTGGAGGGAAATGTTGAAAAATACCCCAAAACAATATTCTTGGCGTTGATGATTCCATTGCTGGCAGTCGTCACCATATCTGCAATTGCCATTCAAAGGCCTGATGACTGGAGTCAGGACAGGATAATGTTGTCAACAATTGTAAACCTTGAGCGGCTGGCCAAACGCAATAGCCTGGCCGGGGATTTTTTGGTTCAAATAAACGACAATGGATCTAACTAACAGCTCCAGACCCTTGAGGTCCTGCCACATTTTTGTGCTGCTTTACCCACATCAATAATACCAGTCCGATGGCAAACAAGGCTATCAGTGGAGATATTCCAAACCGCTGTGCGGCACTGTCTGAAAGGCCCAACATATCCTGGCCGACAACACCGGTAAAAAATGCCACCATGGCAGGGGCAATGAATGAAGTGGCTTTGCCCGACAATGCATATAGGCCAAAGGCCTGGGTCATGTCACCGCCTTCAGCCTGATCAACCATCAGCGTGCGAGAGGCCGCCTGCAGCGCACCACCGGCAGCACCAATCAGCGCACCGCAGATATAAAACAGGATATCAGGAGCAGCAAACGGGCCTGAAACTTCTTCAATCGGGAATGTGAGCAATGTCTGGCGATCGGTGGTAACAATCATGATGCAGACGATGATCAAGACAATGACGGAAAATGTAATGACTTTCTTGGGGCCAAACTTTTCGTCCAGGCGTCCACCCAGCCATGCACCCAGCGCGCCGGTGAATGCTGCCAGTATGCCAAACAATCCCAGTTGAATAGCCTCCCACTTTAAAACCCCGCCTGCATATATTCCGCCAAACCCATATAGACCGTTCAAGGCATCGCGATAAAACATCGAAGAGCCCAGATAGGCAAATAATGACTGGTTTTTGGGTAGATTACGCAGGGTGGATAAAAGGTCGCTTAGTCCTTTTCTGATTGCCCCTTCAATGCGTACGGGTTTAGTCACATCGGGTGTAAACAAGAAGAAGGGAATAATGAATATCCGGAACCAGATTGAGGTGAGCGGACCAACGGCCCGTTCGCCACCGCGTACAATTTGATCAAGGCCCAATATGGGTGCAATGCCAATGATTGTACTGCCGCTGCCGGGTGAAGATTCCACCATGGTTGTCAGGACAAAAATCAATGCAACCAGACCCCCGACATAACCCAGCGCCCAGGCCGAGCCGGACAGGCGGCCCAAGGTGTCTCTTGTCACCAGATCGGGCATGATCGCATTATTGAAGACGGCAGCAAATTCAACGCCAATCATACCGATGCCGAAGGCGACAAGAATCCATAATGTCATACCGCCGCCGCCGGGAACCGCGTACCATAAAAAGGCTGTGCCGATGATGCTCATTACAGTAAAGATCGCAATCCACGGTTTGCGGGGGCCGGTTGCATCGGCAATTGATCCCAGCACCGGCGATAAAACGGCGATTAGTATGCCGGAAACAGCCAGCATATAACCCCACCAGATTTGACCGGTAGCGGGATTTGGAGCAACTTCAGCGGCAAAATAACGGGCGAAAACGAAAGTGATCAATAGCGTGTGGAACGGCTGGGCCGACCAGTCGAAAAACATCCAGCCCCAAATTCCCCTTTTGCTGACATGGGTAAGCGGCTGACCGCTGGCTGACAATTGTTGTTCGTTCATGTCCCCGACTTTCATTTTCTCCAACTGCCAGCGACTATGGCAGGGTTTTAAACAATGTGGAATAGCATGTGGGGTGTTGTTAATGGGTTTGTTGTTGGCGCTTATGCTGATAATATGAAGTTCGTACTTTTTGATGAAAGAACTCAATATGTCGAAAGAGAAAAACCCGCAACGAACAGCAGAGGCTGAACGCAAGCGCGAGGCGCAGCGGATAATAAACCGCGTAGAGCGCGAATCCGAGCAGGTGGGCACTTCCGCAATGGCGCGTTCAGCAAATAAAGTACGCGATCATTTTTTGGGAGTGGAACAGCCAAAAGACGATAAAATTGAAATAATGGGCAAACGTATTGCACGCGTATTGGCGATCATTGTATTTATCGTTTTGGCATTTTCCATTGTTACCACCTACATTTTACCGCAATAGTTAGCGGAGGCCAGAACGTGGAAAAACCCAAGGCGACCAAACCTGGCAGTGTGTTGGTAATCTCCAGCCATGTGATACGAGGTACGGTAGGAAATCGTGCGGTTGCTTTTACCCTTGAGGCACTTGGGCACCCCACATGGATATTGCCCACCGTTACCCTGCCCTGGCACCCTGGTCATGGCCCGGCCACACGAATTGTTGCCAATGACGATGAATTTTCCTCCATTTGTGATGACCTTGCCAATGCGCCTTGGAAAGGTGAAATTGCCGGGATAATTTCCGGGTTCATGGCCAGCGCGCAACAGGCAAAGAGTGTAGCTAAACTAATCAAGCGCTTAAAATCCTCAAACGAAAAACTGGTCTATTTGTGTGATCCGGTGCTTGGGGATTTTAGCAATGAAACGATCAGATATGGCAATAAGGGCAGGCTCTACGTTGACGAGGCCACCGCTTTGGCAATTGGTAAAATCTTATTGCCTCTTGCAGATATCACGACACCCAATATGTTTGAGCTTGGTTGGCTGGATGGTGAAAATACTGCGCGAAATCAAGTCCAACTGCTGACCCAGGCTCGTGATCTGGGGATGGATAAAGTGCTGGTAACTTCAGTTCCTGCACTGCGCAAAGGGTTTGTGGGCAGCGTGTTGGTGGAAAACGGCAAGGCGATTGTGAGCGAACACAAAGCACTGGCAAATCCACCCAACGGGCTGGGTGATTTAACTTCCGCTCTTTTTCTTTCGCACATTCTCAATGGTGCAACAGGCGAGCACGCACTGACAAAAACTACAGCAAGCGTATTTGAAGTGCTGGCACGCACAGCGCGGGAGGGAGCAGATGAACTGGCGCTGGAGAGCAACATTGGCAGCCTGTCACGGCCAATGGCAATGGTAACCATGCGGCGACTATTATAGGGCAACGGTTTGACGCATCCCGACAGGCAAACTATAAACCTGCCAGGCTGGTTGGATTAAAAAGACGCAAATGATGACGCAAAAAACACTTCTTACAACACTCATGTTATTTATGGCACTTGGCAATTTCAAAAATGCCCTGGCCCAAAATACCAGCGAGGAAATAACAACGCCACCGCAACTGGTTGAGCGGTGGTATGGCGCGTTGGGTGGAGTAGACCGACGCGGATTTGAGGAACTGATTGCTGAAGATGCTAAAATAGTTCTCAAGGATTTGGGCGTTGAACAAACTAAAAGCGAATTTATCGCTGCGCTCGACGAATGGGAAAAATCCACCCGCAACGCCAACATCATATTTCGCTATGAATTGATTGAAGACGATAGCGCATCAGTGCTGGTTTGTTATCGCTTTGAAACAAATGAGCAACTGATTAGTGAAAGTTTTACATTTTCCAACGATCAAATAACCGGCTCCGTGCAGGAATTCAAAAGTGATAATTGCGGCGATATGTAATTATCCTGCAATGTTCCAGCCTCAACATTAACCTGAACGGCAGATGAACGGCTGGTTCCCTCCCGGTTCAGCAATAGTTTCCTAACATGTCACCTATGGTAACCCGTTAAACGGGATTCAATCTTCCAATCATCGGGGGTTGGTTGAGGACCGGCGGGTTACCTCCAACTTTAATGTAGGAGAGTGTTATGAAAAACTACAAATCTAAAATAACCAAAACTATCGCCACACTGGGCATGGGCGTCATATTGGCAACAGGTCTTGGCTTGGCTGCAACCAGCAACGCTAATGCGGGAAATATCGGGGTTGGAAATATTGGCATCAATATTCATATGAGCAATGGTTTAGGTATCTATATGAATGGCAGGGGCCACAATTATCGCCAACCGCATAATCGCGGATATTTTAATCCCGGCTACTACCCGCCAAAACGTTATCGCCCAAAAAAACATCGTCGCAACTATTATAGCAATCCACCACGCCAAGCCATCTGCAATCCACGAAGGGCTGTGAACAAAGCCTACCGCCTGGGATTGAACAATCCACAGGTAGAACGGGTGAGAGAGCGTCGCGTTGTTGTCAGTGGATATCAGTATGGATATCGCACCAAAATGGTATTCAAGCGTTATTCTAAATGTAAACTGATCAAAACTGTCAGGTTCAACTAACGGGCATTTGGAAACATTTTCACACCGGGCAAACAGTTTGCCCGGTGTTTGATTTTGCGCAGACATTTGGGCTTGTTGCACTCCGCTAAACAGGCTATGGCTTTGGCGGAAATCGGGTCTGTAGCTCAACGGTTAGAGCCAGCGGCTCATAACCGCTTGGTTGTAGGTTCGAATCCTACCAGACCCACCATTGTTCCAATTTTTGTGCAAATGCCATTTAACCCCTTGAAGGCAAGGCGGTTTTTGGTGTTCGAGAATGGTGTTTTTGACGGCATGAAATGTGTGCGAAAAATGCAAGTTACGGTATGGTTTGTGTTGAGGTAAACCTGCCTAAAACCCAGAAAATTCAATGACTTGCAGAAATCAACAGCAGGTGTTCGATAAACTTTTCAAAACAAATCTTGAATAGCCTGTTTTAACGGCTCAAGCCCACCAAAAGGATGGCTATTCAGTTCCTGTCACAAAAAGAAGTTCAATTGATTTGCTTGTGGTTCATCGAGATCACCGAGTCAGGCAATGGACGGAAAATTCACCAGTTATCGCGTTCCGCAAGATGTGTGTTGTATTACAACACCTCTTGGCAAGGGAGACGCTACGCTCTCCCGTTGCATCCCTCTCACAAAAGTTCACTAAAAGTGAATATTGATTGACAAGTAGCGAATCACTTGCTATGTTGTATTTGTTCAGGTGCAAATGCATCGGAAATAGAAGTCTTTATACCTGTGGCCTTCGGGCTCATGGAGGATGTTTCCTCT
>JAKISV010000063.1 GCA_021648425.1 Rhizobiaceae bacterium | reverse complement strand
CCAAAAATCTCTGCGCGGGGCTTTTGATAAAAGCCGCATTGCAGCAATACTGCGTTAGGTTTTTATGGAAAGCCCCGCAAGTTTGCACTTATTTTCATAGCGCTGATGCTGGGATGCATCGAGTGAAGGTGGGAGGTGTGGCAAAAGAATATTCTCCCCCTCGCAGGCCAGGCGAATTGTATATGGGGAACACCCCACCGTCACCCCTGTGCTTGTCACAGGGGTCCATGCCTCTCCCCTCTCACCACTATGATCATCGCAGAATAAACGAAAGGCCATAGGCATGGATTCCTGTGACAAGCACAGGAATGACGGTGATAGGGGACTGCTTTCCATATGTGATTGCCTGCCCGCGAGGGGGAGAATGGGGACTGAGATTGACGAGAGAGGAAGTTTACGGTGAGTAAAAATATTGTGAGCACCTTGAAAAGCATTGGTTTTCGCTCACGCTATTCCTGCGCTTCGCTCCGGGCTCCGCCAGGGCGCGAGGCAAGCTCGCGCTTCGGCCTTCGCCTCAGGCGTTGCTTCTTGTTCCAGGCGATCAAAAATTGAGAACTCACTCACACGCCCCTACCGAGGCGCTAGCCGAGGCTTTAGCGCCCGCGCAGGCCCGAAGCGAGGTGCGACAGCACCCAGCAAGGATTAGCCGTGAGCGAGAACCTCTATTACCGTGAGCGAGAACCTCTATTGCCGTGAGCGAAAACCTCTAATGCTCAAAAATTTTGCCTGCCATCTCGACGTCACGAAAATAATATTATATATATGTGCGTTCGACTCAGTATATTGACCAGAAGAATATCTGGCCCCTGAACGATAATAAAAATAATAACCATAGGTGGTGAACCATGAAAACGAGTTTACATCTGTTCCGTCGCACCAAAGAGCTGGAACAGAAAATAGACAGTTTCTTTGATAAAATATCCGAAGCTGCAGTAATTTATCGCCTGGCAGTTCGGGTCTATCTAAAAGAAGGTCTGAATGAGGACTTCCAGGAGCGGCTTGACCGCGTCAATGCGCTTGAATCTGACGCGGATAAATTGCGCCGTGAAATAGAACAGCAACTTTATTCAAACACGCTTATTCCCGATTCGCGCGGTGATGTGCTTGGCCTGATTGAAACAGCTGACCAGTTGCTTTCCCAGTTTGAAGGATCGCTTTGGGCTTTCACAATAGAACAGCCCGATATTCCGGAAGAATTTCGCGATGGCTATAAAAAACTCACCGGTATGGTGGTCAAGGCTGTGGACGAACTTGGTCTTGGAGCGCGTGCATTTTTCCGCAGCCCCCATGATGTACCCGCCTATAACCATAAAGTTATGCTTTATGAAAAAGAGGCTGACATTATTTCCACCAATCTGAAAAAAGCGATATTTGCTTCCGATCTGGAACTTGCGCGCAAACTGCATTTGCGCGAATTTGTCGAGCAGATTGATGGCGTGGCCGATATGGCTGAGGATGTGGCCGACAGGCTGGCAATTTATGCCATCAAAAGACTGGTATAGATAAATGGATCCCCTCGTATTATTGTTTCTCAGCAGCGGCTTGTTTTTGGGCTGGGCGCTGGGAGCCAACGATGCTGCCAATGTTTTTGGCACGGCCGTTGGCACCAAGATGGTCAAATGGCGCACAGCCGCCATAATCTGTTCCATATTTGTAATTTTGGGCGCTGTGATTTCCGGCGCGGGCACTTCCGGCACCCTGGGTAAACTGGGTGCTATAACGGCTCTTCCCGGTGCATTTATGACCGCTATGTCTGCAGCAGTGGCAGTGTTTATGATGACAAAGTCAGGATTGCCGGTTTCAACTTCACAAGCAATTGTTGGCGCCATCATCGGCTGGAACTTTTTTTCCGGCAGTCCTACTGATATCAATACGCTGACTAAGATTCTTATCACCTGGATACTATGCCCGGTGCTGGCAGCAGCTATTGCGATTTTTCTGTTTAAAGTGCTTAAGTTTTTTTCCAGGCGGGTAAAACTGCATATGGTAATGGCTGACGCCTATACGCGCGTGGCCCTGTTATTTGCCGGTGCATTTGGTGCCTACGCACTTGGTGCCAATAACATCGCCAATGTAGTGGGTGTGTTTATTCCTGCAAACCCGTTACCCGTGTTGCAACTGGGCCCCTATCTGGTTTCATCAACACAGCAATTGTTTATGCTTGGCGGTCTGGCAATTGCCCTTGGGGTGTTTACCTATTCACGCGGTGTGATGATGACGGTTGGCGGCAATCTGGGCCGTCTTTCACCAACCGCTGCATTTATTGCAGTCACCGCCCATTCTATCGTGTTGTTTATATTTGCTTCACGCGGTCTGGAAGCCTGGCTTGCGGGCAACGGATTGCCAACTATTCCGCTGGTTCCTGTTTCGAGTTCTCAGGCTGTGGTTGGCGCAATTGTCGGCATTTCAATTTTGCAGGGTGCCACCGGTATTCGCTGGTCAGTGCTGGGAAGAATTGTCGCCGGCTGGATAGCAACGCCTTTCGTTGCAGGCCTGCTGAGTTTCATCGGTTTGTTTTTCTTGCAGAATGTATTCAATCTGGTGGTGATTTAGGGGTGGCAGTCTACAACAGGTTTTTCAGTGAAAAATCCTTGTCTGCCGCCTGCTCGACAGTGGGTGATAGTCCTGCTTCAATCAGCTTACGCCCGGCCATATGCTCACCTGGCGCATTGATTGTATCGATGGCCAGCAGTTTATCATTGTCATCAAAATGAAATACACTGAGCGCCTGGCGTTCAGGGTTTTCACGGCTTATTCGTTTTTGAGAGTTATGACTTAATCCCACCATTTGCAGTTTCATATCAGCCTGCTGCGACCAGAACCAGGGTACTGCACGATAAGGCTTCTTATTCCCCATCATATTTGCAGCAACATTGCGTGCCTGGTCCGTGGCATTTTGTACGCTTTCCAGACGGACGCGCGCCCCCCCCAGCAACCAGTGCTCATAAGCAGCCACATCGCCTATGGCAAAAACGTTCTCATTTGATGTTCGCATCATTTCATCCACATGGATGCCGTTGCCCACCACCAGCCCCGCCTCCCCGGCCAGTTCGTCATTGGCAACAACGCCAACGCCAATCAGCACCATATCGCAGGCAAAGTGTTTTTCCTCGCAAACAACCCCGCTGACCGCGCCATTGGCTGTAGAAATTTCGGTAATTGGCGTATCGAGATAAACCCTGATGCCCAGTTTGCGCAGTTTATCTAAAACGTATTTAGAGATTTCCGGTGCCACTGCCCTGCCCATCAGTCTTGGAGCCGCTTCAACAACAACAACCTCCAACCCCAAGCCATGCAGTGTCGCTGCTGCTTCAAGCCCGATAAAGCCGCCGCCAATAATCACGGCGCTTTTGTGTTCTCGTGCGGCGTTGCGTACTTGATGGGCATCATCTGCATCGCGCAACTGGTAGACTTGCGCCGCATCCGTTCCCGCAATATCCAGCGCCCTTGGTCGTGAACCGGTTGCGATACACAGTTTTGAATATTCAAGCTTCCTGCCATCATCGAGTTCAACCAGCCGGTTGTCCAGGTCGATGCCGACAGCAGAATTTGGCTTGATTAATGCGATGTCATTATCGCTATAAAATTCTTGCGCCCGCAACATCTGAACCGCCAGTTCCTCATTTTTAAGAAACTCCTTTGACAAGGGCGGACGGTGATAGGGAATATGATTTTCATCAGATAATAATGTAATTGAACCCGCATATTGCGCCTCACGCAAAGAGACCGCCAACTGTACACCCGCATGGCTCGCACCAAGAATTACAAGTTTTTCACTTTCTGCCATGGAGTAGGTTTCCGCTTAGAGTGTGTGATTTTATTGCAGATGCGAAGCCAGCGCTTCAATTGCCATTTCATAACCGATAGCCCCAAATCCACATATCTGACCAAGAGCAACTCTTGCAATATAGGAATTCTGACGAAATTCCTCGCGCGCGTGAATATTCGACAAATGAACTTCGATTACCGGCAGTTCAATACTGGCAATGGCATCCATCAGGGCAATGGAGGTGTGGGTATAGGCGCCCGCATTGATGATAACACCTTGATGGCTGTCCTTGGCCTCATGCAGCCAATCCACCAGTTCACCTTCGGTATTTGATTGACGAAAATCAACTTCCATTCCATATTCAGCAGCGCGTTTTTTGCAGGACTGATGAATATCATCCAGCGTCGTCGTGCCATAAACTTCAGGCTGCCGGCTTCCCAGAAGGTTGAGATTGGGGCCGTTCAGTATCAGGATTGATTTTGCCATAGGAGTTTCCACAGGTGGTTTTGAGTTTCATTTTATTGTTATCAGTTGTAATCTTCCAATGGTATCGATAACGTTTCCAACAACAAAATAATTTCAAATTATTGTCAGGTGAGCGATGCAGTGTTTTTTCATTCAATTCAAATGCAACCTTGGCCGCGCCTATGATGTGGCAGCCACCCTTGCTGAGCGTGAAATTGCCTCTGAAGTTTATTCCACCAGCGGTGAATATGATTTGCTCGCCAAGTTCTATCTGGAAAAAGACACCGACATTGGCCATTTTGTCAACGAACACATCCATCCCATTGAGGGGGTTGAAAGAACGCTGACCACCCTGACATTCAAAGCGTTTTGACAATTGCGTGTTGTGTGACTTAATACCCAAACGAATAACCTCGTTTTTGTCATATTGTTTATACAAGCAGGGTTTTTAATCCACTTAGTTTGCCAGCTTACAAATGCCAATGGAGAATAATTCGATGACCTATCACCCCATCAAACTATCACTGATTGCAGTCACAGCATTAGTTGGCGTAGCCACCGCCGCACAGGCAGGCGGACACCGCCCCGATACCCGTTATATGAGCTGCTCATCGGCGGTTTCACTAGTCCAGTCGCGCGGAGCTGTAATCTTGTCCACGGGTCGATTTACCTATGATAAATTCGTAAAAAACCACGCCTATTGCAATATAAATGAGGACATAATACGGGCATTTGTTCCTACAACAGACACCAACCGATGCAATGTTGGTTTTATCTGCAAAGACAAATACAGGCTGTCTGACTAGGGGAGCGGCTTTGAGGTTCACTGGGCATTTGTTGGCCTTTTGCATTGTTGTCCCTATAACTGTTCAGATATGCACAGCAAACACTTTGACATCCTCTTGAGGCATAAAAGTCCATGACAACCGCAGAATTTGGCGGGAAGACCGTGTTTATATCGGGTGCCGGACGAGGGTTTGGCAAACGTGCAGCTGAATTGTTTTTCAGCCAAGGTGCCAATCTTGTTCTAACAGATTTTGATGATACGATGGTTGAGCAGGCGCTTGCGCCCTATGAAAATGCGGCAAATCAGGTGGTGGCACTTGCCGGTGACATCGGCAACGAGGACACCTCTTTGAGAGCCGTAAAACTCGCCAATGATACATTCGGCGCACTTGATATTGCTATCAACAATGCCGGCATCGTACACGATCAGGCAAAACTGGATGCTCTGCCCAGTTCTACTGCTGAAAAGGTAATACAGGTTGATTTGCTGGGTGTGTTCTACGCCATGAAACATCAAATTCCACTGATGTTGAAACGCCATGAGCAAACCGGCAACCAATGCAACATTGTCAATCTGGGGTCTGCTGCCGGCCTGATGGGTTCGCCGTTATTGTCAGCTTATGCCGCTGCCAAACACGGTGTAATCGGCCTGACAAAATCAGCAGCCCTGGAATATGCCCGCAAAGGAATTCGCATCAATGCGGTTTGTCCTGCATTTGCAGATACTGCGATGGCGCATGAGGCGTTCGATCGCTCTCCCCACGGTCCGCAGGAAGCTGAAAGGCGTCTTGTGGCTGGCGTTCCCATGCAAAGGCTGGCAACTATCGATGAGGTGGTTCAGGCGATCTTGTGGGTTTGTTCACCTGCCAACAGTTTTTACACCGGTCAGACATTGGCAATTGATGGCGGATTGACAGCATTTTGACCAATAAAGGCTTATGTAGCATGCGCAGATTTGTGCTTATAGTGACCATTGTACTGATTATCGTGGCCCCGGTATTTGCATCTGCCCCATCCAATGCCCAAACCAGGCCACCTCCCCTGGTTGGTAAAACGCTTGTCGCAAAATCATGGATGGTATCAACAGCCAGCGCCTACGCTTCGCGGGCCGGTCGTGAGATTATCAAATCCGGCGGCAATGCCATTGATGCCATGGTCGCCATTCAACTGGTGCTGGGGCTGGTGGAACCCAATGCTTCGGGACTGGGTGGTGGTTCATTCATGGTCTATTGGGATGCGGAAAATTCCCGCCTCACCACCTATGACGGTCGCGAAACCGCTCCTGCACTTGCCGGTGAAAATCTCTTCACCAAAAGCGACGGCGAAAATGACCAATTTCATAATGACATCGTGGGTGCACGCTCGGTAGCCATCCCCGGGACACTGAAACTGTTGGAAAAAACCCACGCAAAACATGGCAGCCTTCCATGGGAAAACCTGTTTCAACCGGCAATCCGGTTGGCCAGATCGGGGTTTAAAATTACCTCGCTGCTAAATAATCGCATCGCCCAGTCTTCCCCATTCATCTATTCCAACGAAGCCACTCGCGCCTATTTTCTGAGCGAAGAAGCCGTGCCGCTGTTTCCCGATACCATTGTCATGAATAAGGTTTATGCCGATACGCTGGAAAAAATCTCGCTGAAAGGCTCCAGTGTTTTCTATAATGGGCAAATCACCCAAAATATGGTCGCATCTATAAACAGTGCATTTGCCAGTCCGCGTCTGCTTTCTGTGAAGGATTTCACAAACTATGATGTTATTGAACGCCCGCCATTATGCATAAATTATCGTGGGTATGATATTTGCGGATTAGGCGGTCCGGCTTCGGCAACGATAACGCTTGCACAGATTTTAGAGCTGGTTGAACCCCATGACCTTGCCCGCTACGGACCCAATAACCCGCTTTCCTGGCGTATTATCGCGGAAGCTTCAAAACTCGCCTTTGCTGATCGCTCACGCTTTATGGCAGATATAGAATCAGAACATATGACGTCGCAATTACTGAAGGCTGAATATCTGGCTGAGCGCAGGAAGCTGGTTCGTGTCGAAGGAGCACTGCTCAGCGGTGAAAATATAAAACCCGGTATCATCAATGACCTGGGTGACAATGATGCGGTTGAATTTCCCTCCGGCAGTCATTTTTCTATTGTCGACAACCAGGGCAACGTGGTTTCCATGACTTCTTCTCTTGGCAATGATTTTGGTTCTATTTTAATGGTTGAGGGATTTTTACTGAACAACGCCATGACTGATTTTTCTACCAGACCCCGGCGTGGTGACAAACAGGTGCTCAATTCTGTTGCAGGCGGTAAACGCCCGCTTTCTTCAATGTCGCCTACCATTGTGTTAAAAGAAGGAAAGCCCATCGCCGCTCTTGGTTCCACCGGTGACACCAGCACCATTGTCGATATTGCCCGCACTATCATTGCTCTTGTTGATTGGAAAATGGAAATTCAGCAGGCTATTGAACTACCCGATTTGATCTTTCGGGAAGGTGTATATTTACTTGAGCAAGGAAGCGGCGCTGAACAACTCGAACCCGCCCTTCGCGCTTATGGCTATGAAACAATATCAGGCAAACATAAGGACAGCGGCCAGCACGCAATAACTTTTTCATCCAAGGGAATATCAGGCGCTGCGGATTTGCGTCGTGATGGAATTGTACTGGGCGGTAATTAGCGCGGGTTAGGCTCGCCAATCAGGCAGGCTGGTCAGGCGCGCGCCAGTTTGCGCATATTAGTAATCAGACGTTCCTGTTCGAGTGTCAGCGCTTCAACCTGCTCCACATTCCCACAGGTTTCAGCCCCAAGGCGTTTGGCAATCACCGCCAACAAACTATCAGATGAAGTACCCAGTGCTTCCATACGTGCCAACATCCCGGCTTTCAGTCGAAGAAACTCTGAAGGTGGAAATTCTATCTCACTGGTTGGTCTAATCATTTTATTGTCTCCACAAAACCATTTTGTTGCAATAGCCGGATTCGCAAGGATGCGAAACATCCAGCAAAGAATGCTGGTAATTGTTTAACAATTGTTTACGCTTTTGCCGGTTTACACGCCTTCACGTTGATGATTTGAATGGCACCAGGTTACCCACTACTGAAAGCATGTCCCTTGAAATTAGCCTTTTTGTCCAGCAATTCCCCCGAGGCAGTGGCAGCCATGCAAAAACTGGTCTCGCGTTATGGCAATCGTGATGCGCAAAATGCAGATGTAATCGTCGCTCTTGGGGGGGATGGTTTTATGCTGCAAACTCAGCACGAATTCATGAATACCAATATTCCTGTCTACGGTATGAACAAAGGTACGGTCGGATTTTTGATGAATGAATACCGTGAAAGCAACCTGGAAGAACGCATTGCAGCGGCAATCTCAAATCGTATTCATCCTCTGGTAATGAAGGCAACCGATGCCAACGGAAAACAACACCGGGCCCATGCTATCAATGAAGTCTCAATGTTGCGCCAGTCCTACCAGGCTGCCAGCCTGAGGATTGATATCGATGGCAAAACCCGCCTGAAAACACTGATTTGCGATGGAATTTTATTGGCAACACCGGCAGGCTCCACCGCCTATAACCTCTCTGCCCACGGTCCGATACTTCCCCTTGACGCACCGCTATTGGCTTTAACGCCCGTAAGCCCGTTCAGGCCAAGGCGTTGGCGCGGGGCATTGTTACGCGACAATGCAAAAGTCGAAATCACCGTGAATGAACCAGACAAGCGTCCGGTCAATGCTGTGGCAGATCACATCGAAATCAAATCGGTACGCAAGGTCACTATTTATGAAGACAAAAAATCAACAGGTGTTTTGTTGTTTGATCCCGAACATTCATGGGATGAACGCATTTTGGCCGAACAGTTTCAGTATTGAGCGGAATTCCAGCTTTCGCCCTAGGCCGCATTAGACATTAGTGAAACTTCCAACACTTCTATAGTTTCAGCTTCTTGTTTTATCGCGGACCTGTCATTGGCAGCAGTCGTTGGTACGCGCATATCATTTTCTGAAATTTCGATAATGTCATTTTCCAGAGAACGCGCGATGGTTGCTTCCATATCGCGGGTAAACTGCTCATCAATATCTTCAACATCTTGTGTCACCTGTTGGTGATAGGTTTCTGATGCAGTTTGTGTAGCCGCACCTAAAGCTGCCAGTTGTATCTTTGCTGTGCAATCCGCTGCAAGTTTATCAGCGCGTTTGCGGGCAAGTTCCACCACATGGGTTCGTGCCTCTTCGCGCGCCATGTCGGATGATATCTTTTGCAGCAGCAATAACAGCTCATCCACAACTTCATTTTGATCACCGCGATATTTTTCCACCAGTTGGCGTGTAACCAGATAAGGCATGCGCGCGCGTGAAATCCATTCAGGTTCACTTAACAATTCCTGCCACACACTAAGGGCCGTGGAAAATACATCAAAGGCCTGAACAGGCATCCCGGATTTAATATAAGCTGCCCGGAATGCGGAATGTCTCTTTTGAGAGATCATCGCTTCAATGCGAACTGCTGGAATATCTGATAGTCGGCTCAATGCCTGGCAAAACAAAGTAATATTGCCCATGCAAATGGTCCGCAACAAATAGGCCGTTGTCAGTTTCTCCGATTTGATTAGCCAATCCACCAGTTGGTCCACCTGATCATCATCAGCGTTGGCTGCACAAACTATAGAACTTCTGTCGAGTGCATCGCGGATGGTTGTGTCAGACCTTCGTTTTGATAACCAGTTTTTGGATTGCACAAAATTACCCAGTTTTTCCCCCAGTTTTTCAATCAGCAATACCCGAATATCGGCATTCAGGTTTTCATCACTTAACATCAGTTTGCGTATTTCCGCATTGCTCCCATGACGCTCGGCAATTCTGTGGGCAATCTTTTTAGAATAGCGCGCGGATTTGTTCATCAAAAGCCCCAGACACGCTTCCACCACTCCCACTTCAGCTATCGCACCACAAAGTGCTGAAGAAATATGGCCCCGACAGGCGATGGCAATTTGTTGTTCCACTCTGCCAGAAGCTACCAGATCAACCAGTTCACCATCACAAAACACCGGCGAACGTGCCAGTATCAATGAGGATATTTCTGCACTGTCGGTAGCCAGAGCCATGATAATATGGCGCGGTGCATTTTTGCTGGAAGCCAAAGCATCCGCCAATGAAAAACGCACCCTGCTTGAAGGGTCTTCCAGCAATACAGTCATTGCAGACACGGCCGCACTGCGCTCATCATAAGTCATTTGCGAATGGAGGTATGCCCGTGCCAGAGCACTGACAGCCTGTGCCCTCTTAGGTACCGGAGCGGTTTGAACCCAGGATAAAAAATCTTCAATAACCATCGTTGCAGTGCTCCCCGAAAGAATCGCTATTGCGACTCTTAACTACGTTTGAGCCTTATTATTGCCATGAATAAATTAACGATTGGTTCACCATGGTTGGTAATTTCGGGTTAATAAGTAGAAATAAGACACACCGCCAGTATTGTTATTCTTTCCAGATTGGCCGCGCCATCTGGAATTTTTTGCCGGATTTTCCAAAATCCATATAGCCGCCTCTGGAAACGGGGCGCGCAATATCAACTTCGAATTGCCCGTTCACGATGGCCTCATCTTTGATATAGATACCGACCACTTCACCAAATACCACCACACTGCCTACCGGGTTGCCCTGAGCATCATCGGGTTCAAGTATCTGGGTGACCTTACACTCCAGCGCTGCCCAGACGTCTTTTACCCGGTGCGGTTTTACCAGTGAAGACGGGGCCAGTTCCAGATTGCTATATTGCGCTTCATTCACATCTGAAGGCGCATCCACTGATGTTTTGTTCATCGCCACTTCCATCGATTCACCGGCATAATTACAGACAAATTCGCCTGTATCACGTGCATTGGTGGCGGAATCTTTCCAGCCAACAGATGAAAACATCACAATATAGGGCGCAGAAGAAACCGCATTAAAGAAACTGTAGGGCGCAAGGTTGAAATTCCCTTCCTTTGACAGGCTGGATATCCAGCCAATCGGCCGTGGTGCGACAATCGCCTTAAAAGGGTCATGGGGTAGTCCATGGTTATTTTTGCGTGCGTCATAAAACATATTTCAATTCTCCAGGGTGCTGTAAATATCATCCAATTCAGGGCGGCTTCGCTCACCCTTGGGGTTTTGTCGCGTACCGATATGGACAAAGCCGGCAAAACGCTCGCCTGTTTTTAATCCCAGCTCAGTGTTGAGCGCCTCATCATAGGCATACCACTCTGTTAGCCACTGGGCATCATATCCATGGGCATTGGCACCAATCAACAGGTTCATGGCGACGGCACCGCAAGAAAGAATTTGCTCCCATTGCGGTATCTTGGGGTGGAGTTGGGCACAACTGACAACCGCAACAACAACCGGTGTTCGTAAAAACCGGTTACGTTCGATTTCCATTTCATCCTCGCTAAGTACCCTGCCCTCAACGATGGCTATTTCTTTGGCACGTGAAAGAATTTTCTCACCAATATTGATGGATTTTTGTTTGCCATAGCGTATAAATCTCCAGGGTGCGAGCTTGCCATGGTCTGGCACTCTGCTGGCAATTTCCAGAATGGTTCTCAATTGATCACTGTCAGGACCAGGACCCACCATCAGCTTGGCCGGCACCGAGCGCCGGTTGCGCATGAAATTGATCACGCTATTATTTGGTGATTCCATCAAATTGCCTTGTTATTATCTGGACTAAACTTGAAACACAAAACACAACAGTTGAAAAAAGGCAAAGCAAATATGCCCGCGCAATGGACTATGAACGCGCTTCGATACATTAGTGCGGTATTGACGTTGATTATTGCCACTACCGCTTTACCGGCCAACGGCCAGGAAGGCACTGAAAAAACTTATCGTGTTGAGCTTGAGGCACGCATGACTGCTTCAGAAAATCCAATCGAATATGGATTAGAGTGGCGTATTTTTAAGACAGATGTCGATGAGAATGGCGAGTTACCCCTGCTCGCCACCGCCAATGGCGGTACAAAGTCCTTTGAAATGTCAGCTGGCGAATATTTTGTCCACGTCGCTTATGGCTATGCCGGTGTAGTTCGACGCATGAATGTCACCGCCTCCAACAACCGGCAGATTTTCATTCTCAATGCCGGTGGCTTGCAATTGGAAGCGATTACCCGGCCCGATGGCCCCATTGCTTCCAAACTGCTGCGTTTTGACGTTTATTCAGACGCGGTTGATGAGCGCGGAATTCGTCGCCTGATCGCCAGAGATGTGCGCCCAAAACAAATTGTTCCCTTTGCCCAGGGCACCTATCACGTGGTGTCAAAATACGGAAAGTTGAATGTGGAAACCCGTGCTGATTTGCGCGTACAGCCCGGAGAACTCACCCAGGCCACTATGCAGCACCGCGCTGCGCGCATAACCCTGCGCCTGGTTCGTCAAAGCGGTGGCAGCGCCATTGCCGACACTTCCTGGTCACTCCTGTCTGAAGACGGGGATGTAATTACCGAAAGCAACTCGACATTTCCAAGTTTTGTTTTGTCAGAGGGAAACTATACGGCGATTGCCAGAAACAGTGAAAAAATTTACTCTCGCGATTTTTCAGTTGAATCCAGCTTGAATAGGGATGTAGAAATACTAATTGAATAGCATTGTTATTCAGTCACTTATTTCTCTTTTTTCATCTGGGGCTTTAGCTTCATCCACAAGCGCAATGATCGCATCATCCAAAGAAAATGATGTTTGTTCGCGCGAACCAAGACGGCGGATATTCACACTGCCCTCCTGCGCCTCGCGCATACCACACACCATAATCACCGGTACTTTTGCAAGGGAATGCTCGCGCACTTTGTAATTGATTTTTTCATTTCTGGTATCTGCGGTGGCAATCAATCCGGCACGTTTGAGTTTTTTGACAACATTTAGGGCATATTCGTCCGCATCAGATGTAATCGTTGCCACCACAATCTGATGAGGGGCCAGCCACAGCGGAAAATGTCCGGCATGGTTCTCAATCAATATGCCTAAAAACCGCTCCATAGAGCCGCAGATTGCCCGGTGGATCATGACCGGCTTTTTCTTCTCGCTGTCCTTATCAATATAAAACGCCCCAAAGCGTTCCGGCAGATTGAAATCAACCTGGGTTGTCCCGCATTGCCAATCTCGACCAATGGCATCGCGCAAAACATATTCAAACTTGGGTCCGTAAAAAGTCCCCTCGCCCGGATTTATGCCGGTTTTGACCCGCCCGCCTGAACCTGCTTCGATATTTTTTAGCACCTTGGCCATTATTTCTTCGGCATGATCCCACATAGCATCAGTTCCAACGCGTTTTTCAGGGCGGGTTGCCAGTTTGACGGTAACCTGGTCAAAACCAAAATCAGCATAGGTCGAAAGAATTAGATCGTTGATACGCAAGCATTCTGCTTCCATTTGTTCTTCAGTACAAAAAATATGGGCATCGTCCTGCGTGAATCCGCGTACCCGCAACAGTCCGTGCAACGCGCCTGAGGGTTCATAACGATGCACATTGCCAAACTCCGCCAGCTTCACCGGCCGATCGCGATAGCTTTTCAAGCCATGTTTAAAACTTTCCACATGCCCGGGGCAGTGCCTTG
>JAKISV010000062.1 GCA_021648425.1 Rhizobiaceae bacterium | reverse complement strand
ATTCATCGGCTTATTATGGTTCAATCAAAGGCCAGGCCAAATTCAATTTTGGTCAGTCAATGCTGCCGATTGATACGGATGTTGCTGAAAAAGCACAAAACTCCATCATTGGTGGTGCAACTTTGTGGGTGCTTAAAGGCAAGCCGCAGGAAGACTATAAGGGTGTGGCTAAATTCATGACCTACCTGTCGACCGCTCCGGTTCAGGCCTGGTGGCATCAGGAAACCGGCTATGTGCCGATTACAACTGCTGCAGGTGTGCTGTCAAAAGAGCAGGGGTTTTACGATAAAAACCCTGGCACTGACACAGCCGTCATGCAGTTGAGCCTCAATCCGCCGACAGCTAACTCACGCGGGCTTCGTTTTGGCAACTTCGTGCAGATTCGCGATGTCATCAACGAAGAGATGGAAGCAATCTGGGCTGGTACCAAGACTGCATCTGAAGGCCTCGATACAGCCGTTGAGCGTGGCAACAAACTGCTTCGCAAGTTTGAAAAAGTTAACTAGCGCCCGGCGCAGTTTACTCAATATCAACTCTCGCCATTTTGGCGGGAGTTGACACAAGATTTTCGGGGAAAATCCAGGTTGATAGTTTCAGATGCTTAAGCGCGTTCATTTCGGGCCTTCATGGTTGCCCTTTGCCCTTGTGGCACCGCAGATTCTTATCACTCTGGTATTTTTCATGTGGCCGGCAGCTCAGGCTGTTTACCAGTCCTTTCTGATTGAAGATGCTTTTGGACTGTCTTCTGAATTTGTCTGGCTGGACAATTTTTACGAATTGTTCGCTGATGATATTTATCTCAACACCTTTTTTAGAACCGGTTATTTCTCCCTTCTGGTAGCAGGTTCCTCGCTTTCAATTGCGTTGTTTTTAGCCGCTATGGCAGACAGGGTGGTAAAAGCGGCCCTTGTTTACCGAACCCTGCTGATCTGGCCCTATGCCGTGGCACCGGTACTGGCTGGTACATTGTGGCTGTTCATGTTTGACCCCACTCTTGGCATAATCTCCTATCTGCTTGATCAGTTCGGCTATGACTGGAACCATAAACTCAGAGGCGGGCAGGCGATGGGGCTGGTTGTTATGGCAGCCACATGGAAGCAGATCAGCTATAATTTCCTGTTTTTTCTGGCCGCTATGCAGTCAGTGCCAAAATCTTTGCTCGAAGCGGCCGCTATTGATGGTGCAGGCCCGGCGCGGCGGTTCTGGACGATTGTTTTTCCGTTGATCACACCGACAACTTTCTTCCTGCTGGTGGTCAACATCGTTTATGCGTTTTTTGATACGTTCGGTATTATCCACGCAGTGACAGAAGGTGGTCCCGCCGGGCAGACAACAATACTGGTCTACAAAGTGTTCACCGATGGCTTTATCGGGCTGGATCTTGGCGGCTCTGCAGCCCAGTCAGTCATATTGATGGCTATTGTTATTTTGATTACCGTCGTCCAGTTCCGCTATATCGAAAAGAAGGTGGACTATTGAGATGATTGAGAACCGCCCCATTGTCTCCATTGTCTCGCACATCGTACTGATTATCGGCGTGTTGATTGTCGGTTTTCCGGTTTGGATTACCTTTGTTGCGGCCAGCCATGATGCGCTGCGAATGACCCAGGCACCCATTCCACTTTGGCCGGGACCATACTTTTTTGACAATCTGAAAGATGCTTTGTTTGTTGGTCTTGGCGGTTCGGGAAGTCAATCGGCCGGTTTGATGTTGTTTAACTCCTTTGTCATGGCGATGGTTATTGCATTGGGGAAGATTTCAGTTTCGCTCCTATCGGCATTTGCCATTGTCTATTTCAAATTCCCTTTTCGTATGGGCTTCTTCTGGATGATTTTCCTCACCCTGATGCTGCCCGTGGAAGTGCGTATTCTGCCGACATTTGAAGTGGTTGCCAATTTGGGAATGTTGAATTCTTTTTCCGGGCTTACTCTGCCATTGATTGCCAGCGCTACCGCAACGTTTATGTTCCGCCAGACATTCCTTACCGTACCTGATGAATTGCTTGAAGCGGCGCGAATTGACGGGGCAGGGCCGATGCGGTTTTTCTTCGATATCCTGCTGCCGATGTCGCGTACCAATATTGCAGCGCTTTTTGTGATTTTGTTTATCTATGGCTGGAACCAGTATCTGTGGCCCTTGTTGATTACCACTGATCAATCCATGGTCACCATTGTTATGGGCATCAAGGAAATGCTGGAAGCGGGTGAATCCCTGCAACAGTGGAACCGCATCATGATGACAACCCTGTTGGCAATGTTACCGCCGGTATTAGTAGTGGTGGGAATGCAAAAATTGTTCGTCAAGGGTTTGACGGAAACGGAGAAATAACAACATGGCACAAGTCAGCATCGTTGATGTTAAAAAGTCCTATGGTTCAATTGAAGTTTTACACGGGATAGACGTTGAAATCGCTCATGGCGAGTTTATCGTCATTGTGGGACCCTCTGGCTGCGGAAAATCCACCCTGCTTCGCATGGTGGCCGGACTGGAGAGTGTAACTTCCGGCGAAATCTCCATTGGTGAACGTGTTGTCAATGATGTCGAACCCAAAGACCGTGACATCGCCATGGTATTTCAGAATTATGCGCTTTATCCCCATATGAGCGTTTATAACAATATGGCTTACGGTTTGAAGCTGATGAAGCTTTCAAAAGAGGAAATTAATACAAGAGTGGATAAGGCAGCAGAACTGTTGCAGTTGGAGGATTTTCTGCAGCGTCGCCCGCGTGAACTTTCCGGCGGACAGCGCCAGCGTGTTGCCATGGGCCGTGCGATTGTACGCGACCCGGCGGTGTTTTTATTTGACGAACCGCTTTCAAATCTTGACGCAAAATTGCGAAACCAGATGCGTATTGAAATTCGCAAGCTACAACGTGATCTTGATGTCACCGCCATATATGTGACGCATGATCAGGTGGAGGCAATGACCATGGCTGATCGAATTGTTGTTCTGAACGATGGTTACGTAGAGCAAATCGGCACGCCTTCTGAAATTTATCACACGCCCGAAAGCGTTTTTGTTGCTTCATTCATGGGCGCACCTCCGATGAACCTGGTGAGTGGCAATGCCAATGGCAAAGGCAAATTTACAATTGAAGGGCTTGGTGACATTGATATTCCCAAAGATTACTCCTTCACCGGTAAAGCACTATTTGGTATTCGTCCTGAAAGTGTCGAAATATTTTCCAAACAATCCAAAGGCAGTTATCCACTGGAACTGGAACTTGTTGAAGAGCTGGGTGCGGGTAGGATTTTACACACCCGCCTTGGCAATGAAACATTCACCGTTCACATGCCCCATACAGATGAGTTGCCCACCAATGGTCTGTTCGTAAAATTCCCCGAAAATGCCATTCACTTGTTTGATCCCAAAAGTGGCAAGAGGTTATGATGGGGTGGAGTGGTATATCAAAATGCAGATTATTCTTCCCTCTGGTTTTGATATTGCTGGCACCCGCAATGAGTGGCATTAACATGAGTTTGGCGAGTGAAAATAATATGGTTGTCGCCCACCGTGGCGCATCTGGTTATCTGCCCGAACATACGCTTGCCGCCAAAGCGCTGGCACACGGCATGGGTGCTGATTATATCGAGCAGGATGTGGTGCTGAGCAAAGACGGCATACCTGTTGTGCTGCATGATATTTATCTGGGCACTGTAACTGACGTTGAAGAGCGTTTTCCTGATCGAAAACGTGAGAATGGTCGTTATTATGCGATTGATTTCACTCTGGCTGAAATCAAAACCCTTCGGGTACACGAGCGCACAAAACGTGGTTCTGATGAGGTGGTTTTTCCAAATCGTTTTCCGCTTGGAAAATCCTCTTACCGGGTGCCAACTCTGGCTGAGGAAATAGAGTTAATCCAGGGTTTGAACCGCACAACCGGGCGCAATGTTGGAATATTTCCTGAAATCAAAGACCCGGAATTTCATCAGGAAAACGGTTTTGATCTATCCAAAATCGTCATCGATCTCACCGCTTCCTATGGTTATGACACCAAAGAACAATTGATGATTTTGCAGAGTTTTGATTGGGCCGAAACTCAACGAATTCGAAATGATCTCGGCTATAAAGGCCAGCTTGTTCAACTGCTTGCAGAAAATGGCTGGGGAATTTCACCGAACACAGATTTTGACATGCTAAAAACCAAAGAAGGGCTGATTGAAGTGGCTAAGATTGCCGATGGTATCGGGCCATGGATCAATCAGCTTGTTACCGGTATCGATAGTGAAGGTAAACCGCAATTGAGCAATCTCGCGGCTGACGCTAAATCAGCTGGCCTGACAATCATTCCATATACAGCACGCGCGGATGCATTGCCAAAATGGGCCGACAGTTTTGATATGTTGTTGAATACCTTATTTGTAACCGTTGGCGTGGATGGTATTTTTACAGATTTCCCTGATAAAGCAGTCGCAAATTTGAAATCTTCGCGATAATTATTTTAAGAACGCCAGTTCAATAACCGCCGCTCAATGCGGCCAATCAGCCAGCTGATAGTGACACCTAATATCGACAATATGCTGACACCGACAAACAGTCGCTCCAGATCATAAAGTGACCCTGCCTCTAAAATATATGCGCCGATCCCGTAGGATGCGCCGAGCATTTCTGCTGCCACCAACAAAATGATGGCGATTGCCAGAGAGATACGCAGTCCCGATAAAATACCTGGAAGGGCACCCGGCAGTACAATTTTTCGAACAATTGAAAACCATGAAAGCCCAAAACTCTGCCCCATGCGAATGAGCGAGCGATCAACGTTATCTACTGCGCCATAGGTGGAAACAACGGTAGGGGTAAATGTACCAAGTGCAATCAGCGCGTATTTAGAGCCCTCATCAATGCCAAACCAGATGATGAAAAGCGGCAGCAGGGCAATTTTCGGAATAGGAAATATTGCCGCCACAACCGGTAAAAGTCCCGCGCGTATCAGTGTGAATAACCCAATCAGTACACCAAGCCCGATCCCTGCAGATATTCCCATGACAGAACCAACGGCCAGGCGGGTGAGTGAGGGCAAAAGATGCTCAAACAATAATCCCGACTGGTAGAGTTCGATGAATGTTTTGAAAACATCTGAAGGACGCGGCAGGGTAAGGTTGGTTATCCAGCCGGTGCGTGTGCCCCATTCCATCAATGCAATAATTACCACGAAAACCACCGGCCCGATAATCGCCATCGGTTTTGGTGAAAAACCACCGCCGCGAAATTCGACTTCCTGGCGGTTTTTGCTGGGCGCCATTTCGTTTTGGTCAGGCACTGAGCAATTCCTTATCAGCGGCCAGCGCTTCTTCGCGCATCAGCTCCCATAAAGTTTGTTGTTTTATCGCCAGCTCATCCAGATGGTTTTTGCGTTCTTCAAGTGGGATATCAATTTCCACAAGTTGGCGGATTTGCCCCGGTCGTCTGGACAATACAGCAATCTTGTGACCCAGGCGCACTGCTTCCGCCAGATTGTGGGTAACATAACAGGCAGTAAATCCTTCGCGTTTCCAAAGATCAATCAGGTCTTCAAGCAACAGTTCACGAGTCTGGCTGTCGAGTGCTGATAATGGTTCGTCCATTAACATTACGGCTGGTCTAACCGCAAGCGCACGCGCGATCGCAACGCGTTGTTTCATGCCACCGCTCAATTGCCTGGGTAGCGCGTCAGCAAATTCTGTCAATTTTGTACGGCTGAGAACTTCATCGATAATCTCCCGGGTAGCTTTGGCGCCAATCGCATGATCTTCTAAAGCCAGAGATATATTGCCGCTTACCGTGCGCCAGGGCAGCAGTGCAAAATCCTGAAAAATGTAGGTAAGCGCATTTAGAGTATTTTTTGGCGGCTCGCCGGAAAGAATAATTTTTCCACTACCTGGCCGCTCCAAACCACCAATCAAGCGCAACAATGTGGATTTGCCACAACCCGAAGGCCCAACCAGGCACACAATCTCACCTTCATTTATTTCCAGATTAATATCACGAAGAACTTCGATTTCGCCATAGTTATGCGAGATGTTTTCAAGTCTGAGGTCCATGCAAGGCAATCCGGCAATCTGTTGAAAAAAGATTGCCCCCGAAATTAATCTCCGGGGGCAGGGTGCCTTTTAGTATGTTTCCACGTAACTGCTGTCGACCAGCATATCCATGGTGATGTTATCTTTTACAAGCCCTTCAGAAATGAACCAGTCCAGTTGGTCCTTGACGTTGGTGACATTCAACTTGGCGCCTTCATTGATGCGCATGGAGCCGTTGCGAATGGAAGGTGCTGCCTTTTCATAGGGGCGGTCTGTATAGACATATTTGTGTACCAGGCGCACCATGTCTTCTGCACCATCATCGCCCGCCGTTTTATCTACAAGTGCCGCGTTAAAATCTGCGGCACCTTTTGAAAATGCACCAAGGAATGCTTTTACCAGCTCTGGCTTATTCTTGGCATTGTCAGCAGATGTGAAAACCGTAGTCACCTGATAATCGGGGATATAGTCAGCAATCTTGCCGATGATCTCAATTTTGGGGTTTTTGGCTAGGCCTTTTGCAATATGGGGAACAATTGACCAGGCATCAATCTGTTCGGATTTCAGTGCTCCGATGATGGCACCAACTTTTTGCAGCGGCTTGAACTGAATATCAGAACTTGAGAATCCTTCTTTCTGGGCAATTTTGTGGGCCATGTACTGGAATGAAGACCCAGCCTGAGTGATACCAAAAGTTCTGCCTTTTAAATCAGCGGGCGTTTTCAGACCGGCATCCATGGCTTTTTTTGTAGCCAGGATCATTTGCCCGTCAATGCCTGCTTCTTCATGCAGGGCGCCGCCAATTACTTTGATTACGCCTTTGCCTGCGAGGTTGATTAATCCACCTGATATTGCCGTCACGCCAAAATCAACATCCCCTGATGCGATGGCGACGGCCATCGGCTGAGCAGCCTTGAAAAATTTGAATTCAACTTCCAGACCTGCATCTGTGAAATAGCCGCGTTCAAAGGCAACAAAAGATGCCGCGTGCGAAGTAAACCGCAGTGCGCCGACTGTAATTTTCTGCGCACTCGCAGCGGCCATAAACATACCGCTGGTAGAAATTGCTACCACTGCGGTGGCGGCAATCGAGACCAGTTTTCTTCTGGTTGTATTAATCATCTGTTTCTCCCTGAATCTATATGATTTTGTTAGGTTATTAATTTGAAGGCGCATTATGCCAGCATCTTATGCCGGCGGTCAAACCGGTTCAGATAAATTTCTTGAACTGTTTGGATTGATCAAACATTTCTTCAAGCGTGTTCATCCGCTGCTTTGTTTCCTCCCAGGTTTCATTTTGAACCGCAGCAATAATTGCCTCCACAATAAACATGATAACCATGTTGGAATCCCATGCCGATGGAGCTTCAATGCGCGAATGAAACGAATGGCTGGCGAATTTGGTGATTGGTGATCCCCATTGATCGGTAAATAATACAATCTCCATATCTTTGCCGCTGGCTGCTTCCGCCAATTTCGAAACCTCCAATTCATACCTCCTGATGTCAAAAACAATCAACACATCACCGGGTTTCATTGAAAGCAGGTAGTGGGGCCAGGTGTTCATGTTGGGGGGTATCATGGTAAGCCCATCGCGCATCATTTGCAGATGGGTATAAAAATAGTCGGCAATTGGATGGGTTATGCGTCCGCCCGCTATGTGTATATGGCGGGTTTTATCTGACAACAACGATGCAACCGCGTCAAATTCATCAGGATTGATCTGAGAAATTGTCTGACGCATGTTTTCCATGGCCGCAGCAGCAAATTGATTTAGTAAATGGGTATCGGGTACACTTTGTGCCCATCGGTCATGACGGGTGATTGGATTTGAAATGGTCGCCTCAACCTCGCTGCGCAGTTGCACTTGCAATTGCGGAAATCCGGCAAACCCGAGTTTTTTTACCATTCGAACGATTGTCGGGTTTGATACCCGCGAGGTTTTTGACAAGGCGGTTATGCTGCCCAACCCTGATATCGGGTAATTGTCCAGTATGGCATTGGCCAATTGGCGTTCTGCGCGGGTGAGATTACTCATTTCGGCGCGGATACGTTCAGCTACTGTGCGGTCAGTTTTCATTTTTTTGCTCAGAATTGGTATTATTCAGGTAGAATACCACCACTAATGAAAAGAAATTTCCACAAAAAATTTGTTTGAAAAAATAATTTCAGATTATCCTTGACTACCACACTGCAAATGTTGGATTTTGTTATGAAATTAACAGCGAAAGAAAATGCGTTGAATGCACCGGTGAAAGAACAGGAATTTTCAGGAAAAACACAAAACGTAGTTGAAGTAATCAACCCCGCAGGAAACGGGCCATTTGTTCTGGTTTGTGAACATGCTTCAAATTTTATCCCCGAGGAATATAGAAATCTCGGATTGGGAAAAAAAGCTCTCAACAGTCATATTGCCTGGGACCCCGGCGCAATTGAAATTGCCAGAAGTCTTTCAGAACTCCTTGATGCACCTTTGGTGGCATCAAAGGTGTCGCGTTTGATATATGATTGCAATCGTCCGCCAACTGTCAAAAGTGCTGTGGCTGAACGCAGTGAGAACTATGACATCAAAGGCAACACCAATTTGAGCAAAGACAAGTTGGATGAGCGCGCAGAGAAGTATTATTTTCCATTCAGAAATGCTCTGAGTGAATGTCTTGGCTCACATACGCGCCGGGTTGGTTCCTCGATTATGGTAACCATCCACACTTTTACACCGGTTTTCCAGGGTAGAACCCGCACCATTGAGTTGGGTGTGTTGCATGACCGCGACAGCCGTATGGCCGATGGGTTGCTCAGGGCACTGGCTGAAACAGGAGAAAAGAAAGTGGCGCGCAATCAGCCCTATGGACCGCGTGATGGTGTTACTCATACGCTAAAAGAGCACGGTTCCAAGCGTGGCATTGCAAATGTGATGATTGAGATCAGAAACGACCTTGTGGCGAATGCTGAGCAGCAGGCAGAAATCAGTAGTTTGTTACATTCTGCGATAACATCGGCAGCTGGTAATCTGAACGCTAGACTTGGGTAAGGGAATGCCAGGGGCAATTGTGTTATATGTCAGGTTTGTAGATGCGTTTAACTACCGCGTCGGTCGATTTGCCATGTACCTGATTTTTGTGCTGATGGCGATATTGCTTTATTCCTCGATATCCAAAACATTTTTTCTGCCTTCACAGTGGACGCTTGAGCTGGCCCAGTTTGCCATGGTTGGATATTATGTGCTTGGCGGGCCATATTCCATTCAGTTGGGCTCAAATGTGCGTATGGATTTGTTCTATCACAAGTGGTCAATTCGAAAAAAAGCCTGGTTTGACGCATTTACGGTTTTGCTGCTGATATTTTATCTGGGGGTGCTTTTATATGGCGGATGGGATTCAACTTCCTATTCTCTTAAATATGGCGAACGCAGTGCTACTGCCTGGCGGCCTTATATGTGGCCGGTAAAATTTGTGATGATGGCGGGTTTCTTTTTAATGCTGCTGCAGGCCACGTCTGAATTGTTCAAGGATATTGCTACAATCCGGGGGCTTAAGCTTTAATGTCTCAGGAACTGATCGCAGTCTTCATGTTTTCCTCCATGATGTTGATGCTGATGACCGGTCAGCGTGTGTTTGGCGCGATTGGTGCGATTGCAGCGATTGCGGCGATTACCCTTTGGGGTACAGGCGGCTCGGATATTCCTTTTACCTCTGCCATGAAGCTGATGAAGTGGTATCCGCTTTTAACCCTGCCGATGTTTATTTTCATGGGTTATATTCTGTCAGAATCCAAAATTGCCGATGACCTCTACAAGATGTTTCACGTCTGGATGGGGCCGATCAATGGCGGGTTGGCGATTGGTACAATCGGCCTGATGGTATTGGTATCCGCCATGAATGGTCTTTCAGTCGCAGGCATGGCAATCGGGGCGACCATTGCCTTGCCTGAATTGTTGCGGCGAGGTTATGACAAACGCATGGTTACAGGGGTGATACAAGCGGGGTCTTCTCTGGGGATCCTGGTTCCTCCCTCTGTGGTATTGGTCCTGTATGCGATGATTGCACGCCAGCCCGTAGGTCAGCTTTGGCTGGCAGGCGTATTTCCAGGGCTGATGATGGCGGCTTTGTTCGTCATCTATATCTACGTGCGCTGCCGCATTCAGCCTGAATTGGGACCGGCGTTAAAAGAAGAGGAACGCAATGTTTCGCGGGCCGAGAAAATTCGGTTGCTGGGCGCTGGATTTTTACCGTTGATGATTTTTGCAGCAATGATGGTGCCGTTTGTTAATGGCTGGACATCGCTGGTCGAAAGTTCGGCAATTGGAGCGATGACCGCTTTTGCCGTCGCGGTTGTCAAAGGACGTATGAACAAACGGGTATTTGAAGTCTCCGTTCGTCAGACCTTGGCAATATCGTGTATGTTCATGTGGATCATTCTGGCGGCCCTTGGGTTTGGCGCGGTATTTGACGGGCTTGGGGCGGTACGTGCCATTGATAGTCTGTTTACTGAACAAATGGGGCTGGAACCCTGGACTATTCTTATTTTGATGCAATTGTCATTTTTGGTGATGGGAACGTTCCTGGATGACACTGCCATGCTGGTGATAGTTGCCCCACTTTATGTGCCGCTGGTGGCAGCCCTCGGATTTGACCTTGTATGGTACGGAATTCTTTATACAATCACCACGCAAATAGCCTATATGACGCCGCCATTTGGGTATAACCTGTTTTTAATGCGGGCAATGGCCCCGCCGCAAATTACGATAAACGACATTTACGGCTCGGTACTGCCGTTTGTACTGGTGATGATACTGGCTCTTAGCCTGGTAATGATATTTCCTCAGATAGCCCTGTGGCTACCTGAATATGTTTACGGAAAATAACAAGAACTCCAAAAGGAGCGGATAAAAGAAAAGAAAGAAAAATGAAAACTCAAGGAGAGGAATATGACTTCACGACGTAAGTTTCTAAAAGGCAGTGCTATTGCCGGAGCAGCGACGCTTGCTGCACCAGCGGTTCACGCGCAATCAAAGATCAAGTGGCGTATGCAGACCTATGCGGGACCCGCATTGGCAGAGCATGTGATCAAACCGGCGATTGACTCATTTAACAAGATCGCTGGCGATGAGATGGAAATTGAACTGTTCTTTGCCGACCAGCTTGTTCCCACCGGCGAACTGTTTCGTGCCATGCAAAAAGGCACAATTGATGCAGTGCAATCTGATGATGACTCGATGGCTTCCCCGACTGAAGTCACTGTGTTTGGCGGATATTTTCCTTTTGCCAGCCGTTATTCTCTCGATGTGCCGGTGCTGTTTAATCAGTATGGCCTGGGTGAAATCTGGGATGAGGAATATTCCAAAGTTGGCGTCAAGCATCTGTCAGCCGGTGCCTGGGACCCATGCCATTTTGCCACCAAAGACCCAATCCGGTCATTGGCGGACCTCAAAGGCAAGCGGGTATTCACTTTCCCCACTGCCGGACGTTTCCTCACCCAGTTTGGTGTGGTGCCGGTGACATTACCCTGGGAAGATATTGAAGTTGCGGTGCAAACCGGTGAACTCGATGGCATTGCCTGGTCAGGCATTACCGAAGACTATACCGTTGGTTGGGCCGATGTTACCGACTACTTCCTCACCAACAACATCTCCGGTGCCTGGGCTGGTTCGTTCTTTGCGAACATGGATCGCTATAATGAGCTTTCTCCACGTTTGCAGGAACTGTTGAAACTCACCATGGATTCATCACACTATTATCGCCAGTGGTGGTATTGGGGTGGCGAGGCTGAACTTCGCGTGCGTGGCACCAAGATGAAGCTGACTTCTATTCCTGATGAGGAGTGGGCACAGGTCGAAACGGCAGCACTCAAATTCTGGGATGAAATTGCCGCTGAATCTGAAACGAAAGCCAAAGTTGTAGAAATCTTCAAAAACTACAACGACACCATGCAAAAAGCCGGCAAGCCTTACCGCTACAGCTAGGCCAATTGTATTGTGAAACATTATTTACCCCCGCGAATAACTCGCGGGGGTAAGCACGTTGAAATCAAATGGGAGGCTGCGCCATGCCGGGAAATCTCACCCTTGAACAACTGAAAAAAGCCGTGAAAAACGGTGCCATAGATACTGTGCTTGTGGCCCAGGTGGATATGCAGGGCCGCTTGATGGGCAAGCGTCTGAAAGCCGAGTTTTTTCTGGACACCGCCTACAAGGAAACCCATTCGTGCAATTACCTGCTGGCAACTGACATGGAGATGGAGACGGTTGAGGGGTATAAGTCCACCAGCTGGAAAGCGGGATATGGTGACTATACCATGGTGCCGGATTTGACCACGCTTCGCCTTGTGCCCTGGCTGGAGGGAACTGCCATGGTAATATGCGATGTACAAGACCATGCCACCCACAAAGACGTGCCTCATTCTCCGCGTGCCATTCTTAAGAAGGTTGTTGCCCGCCTGGAGGCCAAAGGTATGAAGGCGACGATGGCCACGGAACTGGAGTTTTTCCTGTTCAAGCAGAGTTTCGAAGAGGCCCAGGCGTCGGGTTATCGCGGAATTGAGCCCATCAGTGCCTACAACGAAGATTATCACATATTTCAGACGACCAAAGAAGAAGACGTGCTGCGTGCCATGCGTAACGGTCTGCACGGGGCAGGGATACCTGTTGAAGGCTCCAAGGGTGAAGCCGACAGTGGTCAGGAGGAATTGAACATTAAATATTCCGACCCGCTCGATTGCGCCGACAACCATGTCATCACCAAAAACGGCTGCAAGGAAATAGCCTGGGCCAAAGGCCGGGCAATTACATTTCTGGCCAAATGGAATTACGACGCCGCAGGAAGTTCAAGCCACGTGCACCAGTCGCTTAGCGATAAAAAGGGCAAGTCTTTATTTTTTGACCCCAAAGGCGAATATGGCATGTCTCAAACCATGCGCCACTATCTGGCAGGATTGCTTACCCATGCCAGCGAAATCACCTATTTTCTCGCACCCTATATCAACTCCTATAAACGCTTTGCCAAAGGTACATTTGCCCCCACCAAAGCCATCTGGTCCCTCGACAATCGCACGGCCGGTTATCGTTTGTGCGGAGCGGGCACAAAATCTATCCGCATGGAATGCCGGGTAGGGGGTTCGGATTTAAATCCATATCTGGCGCTCGCTGCCCTACTGAGTGCAGGCCTTGATGGCATAGAGCGTAAACTGGAACTCGAACCGGAATTTACCGGCGATGCTTACGCTGCTGAAAAAGAAAGAGGCATCCCCCAAACCCTGCGCGATGCCACCGCAGCCCTGAACAAATCCAAAATGCTGCGTGAAGCTTTTGGCGATGATGTAATTGACCATTATGTTCGAGCAGGTGAGTGGGAGCAGGAAGAATATGACAGACGGATCACAGACTGGGAAGTGGCACGCGGATTTGAACGGGCTTAAAATCATGACAAAACTAAAATGCATATCACCCATCGACGGCAGTATTTATGCCGAGCGCGAACTGGATACTCGCGCTGAAATAGATACACGCCTGGCTGCAGCGCTTACCGCTCAAAAACAGTGGGCGAAACGGCCCGTTGGCGAGCGCGTGGCTATTGTTGACAAGGCCATCAATGCACTGGAAGTAATGAACGATGAGATTGTCATTGAACTTGCCCATATGATGGGCCGGCCAGTGCGTTATGGCGGTGAAATAGGGTGCGTTAAGGAACGTGCAGTTCAC
>JAKISV010000061.1 GCA_021648425.1 Rhizobiaceae bacterium | reverse complement strand
ATCGATACGCCCGATGCTCTGTTGGTGGCCCACAAAAACAATCTGGATGGTCTTGGCCGGGTGGTAAAGCGGCTGGTTGGGGAGGACCGGGCACAGGCTGATATACATTTGCGGGTGGCACGGCCCTGGGGGCATTACGATGTCAAAGCTGATGAGCCGGGCTATAAAGTCAAATGCGTTCTGGTGCAGCTTGGTGCGGCATTGTCCAGTCAGTACCACTACCACCGGGCCGAACACTGGATTGTTGTCAAAGGCACCCCGACGATTTGTTGTGACGGAAAGGAACGAGAGGTTGGTGTAAACGAGAGCGTGTTCATCCCGCAAGGCACCATCCACCGACTCGAAAATCGCACAGCAAAGCCGCTGGAGCTGGTGGAAGTACAGACAGGTGATTACCTTGGCGAAGACGACATTGTGCGGTTGGAAGATGTATATGGGCGGGTTTGAGGCGCTGATATTCAAACCTTTGATATGAACATCAAATCTTTTTGGTTGTTCAGTTTTATAGGCATGGGTAGTCTACCTGCTTTTGCAGGAAAAACTGAATGACAGATGCCGCTACTCGCCCGTTTTACCGCGGCTTGCCATATATTATTGTTGGTGGTTGCCTGATTGCCATGCTGACATTCGGACCACGCTCTTCCATGGGTTTTTTCCAAATCCCGCTTTTGGAAGAAAAGGGCTGGGATCGAACGACATTTGGTCTGGCGATGGCGTTGCAGAACCTGTTCTGGGGCCTTAGCCAACCGTTGTTTGGGGCTATTGCGGACAAATATGGTACCTGGCGGGTGATGTTTGCCGGTGCAGTGTTTTACGTCTCAGGCCTGTTGATCATGTCGATATCGGCGACCCCGTTGTGGTTGCACATCGGTGGTGGTGTGCTGGTCGGGGCCGGTATCGGGGCCGGGTCTTTTGGCATCGTGCTGGCCGCTTTTGCCCGGAATGTTGCACCGGAACGGCGCAGTTTTGTTTTTGGCCTTGGAACAGCTGCCGGGTCTGCGGGTATGTTCCTGTTTGCGCCGCTGACCCAGCAATTGATTGCTGCTTATGGCTGGTCCGACGCGCTGGTCTGGCTGGCGGTTTTGATGTTGGCCATTCCGATACTTGCCATTCCGCTGGTCGGCAATTCTGACAGCGGAAAAATCTCGGCAACTGAGTATCAGCAAACCATGGGTGAAGCGCTTGTTGAGGCGTTTCGTACCCGCGGTTATCTGCTACTGATGGCCGGGTTTTTGGTTTGCGGGTTTCAGGTAGCATTTATTACCGCCCACTTTCCGGCCTATATCAGCGATATCGGGCTGGATGCATCATGGGCGGTTGTGGCGATTTCGCTGATCGGGTTTTTTAACATAATCGGTTCGCTGGCCTCGGGTGTGCTTGGCCAGAAATACTCCAAACCTTATTTGTTATCGTTAATTTATATTGGCCGCTCAATTGCTGTAACGGCCTTTTTGCTGTTGCCACAAACCGGCTTGTCAGTGATTATTTTCTCCACTGTCATGGGCCTTTTGTGGCTGTCAACCGTTGCTCCAACCAACGGTTTGGTCGCCGTCATGTTTGGTACCCGCTATATGGGCCTGCTCGGCGGTCTGGTGTTCTTTTCCCATCAGGTCGGTTCTTTCGCGGGTGTGTGGATGGGTGGTTATTTGTACGACCTGCTTGGCAGTTTTGATATTGTCTGGTGGCTCGGCGTTGCAATGGGCATATTTGCAGCCGTGGTGCATTGGCCGATCAGGGAAGAGGCGGTAGTGCGGGAAGCACGGGTGACCTAAAGCTATTGCTAGCTGGTTTAAAGCGCCAGGTATTCGTTGCGCAAGTCTTCGTTGTCGAGAACATCTTGTGCGGTGCCGTCAAAGGCGATTTCGCCCATGTCGAGGATGATGGCGCGGTCGGCCAGGTTTAGGGCGGCGACGGCGTTTTGTTCGACCAGAATTGAGGTGATGCCCAATGCCTTGATGTTTTGCAGGATGCGTTCGACTTCCTGAACGATGACCGGGGCAAGACCCTCATAGGGCTCATCAAGCAGCAGCAATTTGATGTCGCGGGCCAGTGCCCGGGCAACCGCCAGCATTTGTTGTTCGCCGCCTGAAAGCGTGGTGCCTTCCTGTTTGCGGCGCTCGGCCAGACGAGGGAAACTTTCGTAGATTTTTTCCAGCGGCCAGCCGCGAGGTTCAGCGATCTGGGCCAGTTTGAGATTTTCCTCAACGGTCAGGCCACCGATAATACGGCGATCTTCAGGGACCAGTGCAATGCCGTGGCGGGCTGCCTCATGGGTTTTCATTTCGTGGACAGGATCGCCGTTTAGCCAAATCTCGCCCTTTTGCAGCTCCGGGTTCGGGGCGCGTGCGATGGTTCGCAGGGTAGTGGTTTTTCCGGCACCATTGCGGCCGAGAAAAGCCAGAATTTCACCCTCGGCAATATCAAAACTGATACCCTGGACGATGTAGCTGTCGCCGTAATAAGCGTGCAGATCACGGGCTGAAAAGAAAGGTTTATCGCTCATTGGTGTACTCCACCCAGATATGCTTCCTGAACGCGCGGGTCGCCTTTAATATCTTCAGGCTTGCCCTCGGCAATAACCGTGCCCTGAGCCAGAACCGAAATTGTCGTTGCCAATGAGAACACCACATGCATGTCATGTTCAATGATGACTTTGGTAATGCCGCGTTCGCCGATTTTTTTCAACAGGTCGATGGTGTTATTGGTGTCAGCGCGTGACATGCCGGCGGTGGGCTCGTCAAGCAGCAGAAGTTTTGGGTGCTGAATAAGGCACATGGCCAGTTCCAGTCGGCGCTTGTCGCCGCGTGACAGGGCTGAACAGATCATTTTGGACTGATCGGCCAGCCCGACTTCTTCGAGCAGGTCTGAAGCTTCATCACGCACTTCGGCGCGACGTGAAATCCTGTGCCAGGCGTTGAATTTGAAAGCGCCATCGGCTTTGGCAAATGCCGGGATCATTACATTGTCGAGTACCGACAGGTCTTCGAAAATTTCTGGCGTCTGAAAGACCCGTGACACTCCTGCCTGATTGATCTCATGGGGCTGAAGGCCGAGCAGTGACTTGCCTTTAAAGGTGACTGTGCCGCTGTCGGGTGCCAGTCGACCGACAAAGCAATTGAGCAGGGTTGATTTTCCCGCGCCATTTGGTCCGATAATGGCGTGAACTGTGCCTTCCTCGACACTGAGTTCCACTTTGTCGAGGGCTTTGAGGCCGCCAAAGCGCTTATTGATATCTGAGACTTCCAGAATGGCCATTGTTCTTATGCCTCACTTTTGGCGGGTGCCGGATTGGGTTTTTTTCGACGAAACATCCTGATGATATTGGTGAATCCCTGCAAAATGCCGCCAGGCACAAAAATAACGATAATCATAAACATCAGGCCAAGGGTTAATTCCCAGCCCTCGCCAACAAACAGGGCGGAAATGCCTACAGCTACTTCGCGCACGGGTTCGGGCAGGAAGGAAAAGAACTGGTTCAGGATGTTTTCATTGTAGCTGGAGAACAGGCTGCCGAGGCCCTTGATGATCATGCCGCCCAGAACCGGGCCTACCAGTGTACCGGCACCGCCTAAAATAGTCATCAAGACAACTTCACCCGAAGCGGTCCACTGCATGCGTTCAGCCCCGGCCAGTGGGTCTGTTACAGCCAGCAATGAACCAGCCAGACCTGCATACATGCCGGAAATAACAAAAGCTGCCAGCAGGTAGGGGCGGGTATTGACGCCGGTATATTGCAGCCGGTTCTGGTTTGACTTGATCGCTTTGAGCATCATGCCAAAATTGGAACGGGTGATACGCATGGCGATATAAAATGCCAGGATCAACAAAACAGCCGAGAAATAGAAACCGGGATAACCGCTCATTTTCAAGCCGAACAGATTGGTAATCGGAATACCTTCCTCAACCACACCAAAGGCCTGGTCGACCCAGCGCAAATCTTCATCCACCAGTTTCAGAACATAGTCAGGGCCGCGATCAGCCGGTGCCAACTGGCGTACCTGCAGGCCTGTTTCACCATTGGTGATCGGGCTTAAGACCGAATAGGCGAGATTATAGGACATCTGGGCAAATGCCAGCGTGATGATTGAAAAATAAATGCCGGAACGCCGAAGCGATACATAACCAATCAGCAGGGCAAACAATCCTGCCATCAACAGCGAAAACATCACTGCAGGTATGGCGTTCATCGTAAACAGTTTAAACATCCATACTGCTGAATAGGAACCAACGCCTAAAAACGCGGCATGACCAAAGGACAGATAGCCGGTAAGACCAAACAGGATATTGAAGCCGATGGCGAAAATTCCATAGATGGCGAATTTCTGCAACAGGTCCGGGTAGCCGGCACCAATTGGTGTAAGGGTGATAGGGGCTGTCAAAACAAGGACAGAAAATACGATCAGCAGGATCCAGTCGGCGCGGGCAGATTTACCTAACATACCATCAATCCTCCATCATGCCTTTGCGCCCCAACAGACCTCGCGGCATGGTGAGCAGGATGATAACAGCAACCAAATATATGATGATTTGATCGATGCCGGGAAATATTTGCTTAACCTCGTTCATTGAGGCAAATGACTGCAATATGCCAAGCAGGAAACCGGCCGCAACCGCGCCTCCCAGCGAGCCCATACCGCCAACAACCACAACCACAAAGGAAAGCACGAGAAACTGCATGCCAATATTGTAGTCGGGCGGGAATATCGGTGTGTACATCGCACCGGCCACACCGGCGACCACCGCAGCAAGCCCGAAAATAATGGTGAAACGTTTTTGAATGTTGATACCCAAAAGGCCTACCGTATCGCGGTCATACATGCCCGCTCGAACGACCATGCCAAAGGTGGTAAACTTCAGGAAGGCAAACACCATGAAAATGACGATTGCTGAAAATCCAAAATAGATAAGTCGCCACCAGGGGTAGACAACGTTTTCGCCAAGACCCAGCCAAAGGCCGACATTGGCGCTACCGGAGAAAATTGACGGGGCGGACTGGGGGATCGGGTTGGCACCAAAATAGTGTTTGACAATTTCTTCCAGAACAATTGCCAGGCCGAATGTCACCAGGATCTGGTCTGCGTGCGGGCGATTATAAAAATGCCGGATCAGGCCACGTTCCATGGCAATGCCGATCAGTAACATGACGGGTATTGCTATTAATACTGATATGGGGACGGAATAATCTATCAAAAACAGGCCAAAATCGCCAAACAAAGTCTCGGCATAGGAAGTTCTGATCTCAACCGGTGTGCCCCAGGCTGTTTTGTTTACAGGATCCAAAACGATCTGCTGATAAGAGATAATTCTGTTGAATGCCACAGCAACAAATGCGCCCAGCATGAACAATGCGCCATGGGCAAAATTGACCACGCCAAGGGTGCCAAATGCCAGTGTTAGTCCCAGCGCTATAAGCGCATAGGCTCCGCCCTTATCCAGGCCGTTTAAAATTTGCAGAAATATCGCGTCCATTGCCCTGTATACCCCGGCCAAACATTGATTTGCCTGTTTGCAAAAACAGGCCGCCCAAGAACAAATGTCAAGAACGGCCTGATCATTACATGGTGATAACTTTAGCAGGCCTTGGCGTTAACCGGGCCCAGATTGCCACCCATGATTTCCGCATCATATTCAACCTGTGCACGCGGGGTAACTTCCACCACTTCCAGCAGGTCAAATTGTGAGGTCGGGTTCTGATTGCCGCGCACCACCAGAACATCTTTAAAGCACTGGTGATCTTCAGCGCGATATTCTGTCGGGCCATTGCCCATGCCGTCAAACTTGAAGCCTTCCAGTGATTTGACGATACCTTCTGGTGAGAAAGTGCCAGCCATTTCAGCAGCGTTGGCATAAAGCAGCGCCTGCACGTAGCAGGTATGAGCGGCCATTGAAGGTGGTGCACCATATTCAGCACCAAAGCTTTTGACGAAGGCTTGTGAGCCTTCATCCTGCAGCGACCAGTTCCAGTTGGTGGAACCAAGGATACCTTTGATCGAATCGCCGGCACCCTGAGCCATCAGGCGTGAGAATAATGGCACAATGATTTCAAAGTTTTTACCGTTTACCTGTTTGTCACGCAGACCAAACTGTACGGCCTGGGTGAGTGAATTCACCATGTCCTTGCCGTAGTGGTTGAGGATCAGTACATCAGCACCGGAATTTAGAACGGGTGTGATATATTGCGAGAAGTCACCTGCGCCAACTGGTGTGTTAACGGTTGTTTGTGTCTTCCAGCCGATGGCCTCGGTGAAGTCTTTCATCGACTTTTCTTGTGACCAACCCCAGTTATAGTCAGCTGTCAGGTGGTAAGCCACACGTTCTTTGCCATATTCATTTTCAAGCACCGGGCCAAGGGCAGCGCCCGACATATAGGTGTTGAAGAAGTGGCGGAAGCCATTGGCGCGTTTGTCTTTACCAGTGGTATCATTGGAGTGGGTAAGGCCAGCCATAAAGATGACGCCCGCTTCCTGACAAAGGGCTTGTACTGCTACAGCCACACCGGAGGATGAACCACCAGTAATCATTACGGCATTGTCTTTTTCAATCATGCGTTTGGCTGATGCGCGTGCGGCATCGGATTTAGTCTGCGTATCACCGGTTACAAAAGCAACCTTCTTGCCCAAAATACCATTGCCCTTCAATACGGAAGGTTTGAAGGTATTCAACATACCGCCATCGCCTTCACCATTGAGGTGTTTGACAGCTAATTTGTAGGCGCGCAATTCGTCAGCACCCTCATCGGCATAGGCGCCGGTCTGTGGCACGTTAAAGCCAAGGGTGACTGTTGAACCGGAAGGCTCGTTGCAATAGGCGGCCTGTGCATTGGCTCCTTTGATGAAAAATGTAGGTGTCGCCAGCACGATGCCGGAGGCTGCGCCTGTACGAAGCAGCTGTCGGCGGCTAAAATTCAATTTTTTGGAACTCATTAGGTTTCTCCCTAGCATGGATTAAATGGAAAGCCGTTTTGGCGGTCCTGTATTCCATTACAGTGTCACTGTCTTTTTCGGCATCTCCCGAGCCGGTGAACTATTAATATAGATAGAACAGCGCCGCGCGCGCTATACGACTTAAGTTGGGTTGTTGAGAAATCTGCGTTTAGGAGTAGATTGACAAAGGATGCCGGGAAAAGAAGCGCTTTAAAGGCTGGCACAGGCTGGTTTATTGATCTTGAAACAAGATGATTACCCGAAAAGGGAGACTTCCCATTGAATGAGACGGGTTTAAAACATGCCAGGCGCCATTATGCCAGATTAATGGCTGCATGCGCCAGTAGCGATGATTCCCGGCTGGAGCGCGTGTTCGAACAGGTGGCGCGCGAGGATTTTTTGGGGCCGGGACCCTGGAAAATTATGATTGGCCATCACTATGTTGAGACACCCAATGATGATCCGATACATATTTATCAAAATGTTCTGGTGGCGCTTGATGCAAATGCCAATATTAACAATGGGGAACCGTTTCTACACGCGGCCTGGATTGCATCTGTTGCGCCGCAAAAGGGTGAGATAGTCACCCATATTGGTGCAGGCACCGGTTATTACAGTGCCATCCTTTCCCAACTTGTGCTGCCCGGTGGGCGGGTAAATGCCTATGAGATCAACGAGGTTCTGGCATCCGCTGCACAGCGTAATCTTGAGCCTTTTAAAAATGTAAAAGTATTTGCTGCCGATGCTGTTTCATCAAAAATCCCGGCTTGCGATATTATTTATATCAATGCCGGAATTTCAAGCCTGCCAGTACAATGGTTGGAGGCGTTGAACCTGCATGGCCGGATCATTTTTCCCTGGAGCCCGGGCTTAAATGGCGGGCCGACAATTGTGATGAAAAAAGCCGCTGGCGGATTTCATATCAAAGCACTTGCGCAGGTGTGGTTCATACCATGCATTGGTGCAAGTGAAAAACAGACAAGCGCACGGCTGGTGCAAAACGGTTCACTGCAATCGGTACGATCAGCTTATTTTATAAGTGAGCGCCAACCAGACGATACGGCGCTGGCGATATTTGATGAGCTTTGGTTTTCCTCGGCGGTGCTGGTGGAGTAGGGCGCTTTTCAATTAAGTGGTCTGATTTGACTGAAATTTGCTTTAGATCAAAGAAAACCCGTTCGATTGCTGCAACAAAGATCATGGTAACGTTCAGCATTGTTGAAACAAACAATTGCGGGACTTTGAAGCGCTATTTGGTGTTGTTTTGCGCTGGCACCGACATTTTTTTACAATCTAAATCTTCCGGCGCACTGCTTTTGAAAGGATATGTTATGTCCAAGGAAATCATATTGATGATTCATCCAACATTTGGGGTGTTGGCAATTATCAGTTCAGTGTGGGTTTTTGTTGAGGCCCTGAATGTAAGCAATAATAATATTTCTCGACTTCGAAACGCAAGCATACTTACGGCTGTTTTGATCTGGTTAGCCTTTATCATAGGCGGCTACTGGTATGTGCATTATTATGGAGGGGACAAGGCCATTATCAAAGCTGGTCCCTGGCCCTTTGCCCACAGCTTCATTATGGAAACCAAAGAGCATCTGTTTTTCACAGTATTGTTGTTGGCCACATTTTTGCCAATTGCCGCATATGGCGAAGTTGTAAAGAAAAAAACCACCCGAAATCTTGTCATGTGGACCTCGGCCTTAGTGGTTCTCCTGGCACTGGCAATGGAAGGCGCAGGCGCCTTCATAAGTATGGGTGTCAAAATTGCACTGCTTCCACAAGGAGCTTAAGGAGTAAGGATTATGGATAAAAAACAAGTAGAAGTCTGTAGAAGCGGCTGAAACCGTCAGTGGCAGTGTTGCGGGATATGGTGTTTCATTTGCAATCACCACCATATTGAGCGCATTGCTCGTCATCATCAAGGAAACCAACGAGAGTGTGCAGGGTTTACTAATTGCTCTTACCGGACACCATTGGATTTCTCACGGCCTGCTAAACGTAGTTGTGTTTGTCGGGCTTGGCTGGATGCTTGGTCGCCGCAATATGATTATGAACGGCAACACTCTCACAGGATTAGTAGTTGGTGCGACTGTTTTGAGCGGATTGATTATTGCAGGGTTCTTCTTAACTTGAAGAATTCTGTTTATGAATCGCTTTCCCGCGTTATTGCCTCCCCGTGTATTTGCCTCATCGTGTTTTTGCGAAAAGGGGCGGGTTTGGCTTCGTCCTAGTTAACCTTCAGTCTTTCAACTCTTTTGGTGTAACTGGCGATACTTTTTTCAGCTTCAGCAAATTTGGCTTTCTGGATTGAACAGCTTTGTTTGTTGGTGCTGGCCTGGAACTCACAGGCTGAATATGCCTGGCATTGGCGGGTAAGGTCTTCATCAAGGATTTGCAGGTTTGTGCTGTGATCTTGAAGGTCGGAGTTGATGGTCTCTTTTTTCGCCGCATCCATACCAGCTTCGTTCTGACTGAAAGCGGTGTATTTGGCGATCAGCGCACTACTGGCGACATTGGATGCCTGCAGCCGGTTGGCTGAATTGCACTTGCCTGCCACATATTTTTCTTCGTGGGTCAGTTGTTTTGACTCTATCTGGGTAGAGGTGAGGGCGGTGGTCGCATCATTATTGGAATTCACACATCCGGCAAGAACCAGCATGAATAACACGCCTGCAAATTTTGGATTTAATAATTTCCGAAATCTTTTGCTGCCACCTACACGGATGGATTGATATTTCATGGTTAGATTCATTTCGCCAACTCCCCAGGGCCAATACTATCTAACTGATCACTCATGATGCTTTTTTAGCAGGTGTATTTTTCGGTGCAGTTGATAGAGCCGGTTTTATGATACCACCAAATCTACCGCGATACCAATTTTCTGAAACTTTGCCACGGATTTGAATGGCTTGGCTTTTTTTGAAGCGGGGTGTATACCAATCCACTTGGGAAATGTGCGTTGAGGACCGGAAATATGAGAAGCGGGCTGTATTCTTCCGTTGCAAGAATTGGGGTAATTCTATTAGCATTATTGGTAATGAATGCCTGTACGCCTTCGGATAACTCAACCAGTGAAACGCTCAAAATAAACAATTCCAGCATCACCCGAAACGGCGAGATCTATTTGTTTAGAGGGCTGGCAAACGTTTTTTCAAAGGGCATGGATGTCATCGGCGAAAAAATGGTCAGGCAGGGACTTAATGCCAGGGTGTATAATCATTCTTCCTGGCGCGGTTTGGCTGATGATATTATTGCGCGTTCCAAAAAACGAAAAGTTCGTTACCCGGTGATTATCATGGGCCATTCACTGGGGGGTAATGCAACCATGCAGATGGCAAAATATCTGGGTGACAATGGTGTAAAAGTTGCCTATGCGGTTTCCTTTGATCCAACCATTACCACTTTTGTCGGGGCAAATGTAGGAGAGGTTCTCAACTACTATCTGCCCAATACCGACACAACAAACATCGTTAAAAAGGATAATGGTTTTACCGGAAGTCTGCGAAATATTGATGTTTCATCGGTGGCTGGCGTTACCCATGTGACGGTAGAGAAAAATAACCGTTTTCAGACCAATGTTATTCAAACCACCCTGGCGCTGGCCAAAAAGAGAAGACCAACCCCCACTGAAGTTGCTGATGTTGATCAGCGATAAATTCTGATGAATTCCTGCTGCTGCACTATTGAGCCGCTCGAATAGCTGCTGTTGTGCGGTTATCAACCCCGGGGATTGTCTGCCGCCTGGAGGCAATAGAATTATAAGCGCTGATCTGCTGGATGACACGGGTGTGTAAATCAGTGTTGTTACCCAGCGCAATATGGGTTGAACGAAACTTGAATGCTACTTTTTGCGTTGATTGATTGCCGCTGGCCATGCGAAGGCGAGCACCAATACAATCGATAAATGTGCAGGTGAAATTATCAACGCGGCGCACATTTGGATAAATTTTGGTCAGCGGACGCCCATCAACTACTCCCAGATAGTTCACCGGGATATTGTCTCTGGCAAGACTGGCGGAAATTGATGTCACCATGCTGGCACCATAAGATATGCCGATGAGATTAATCAGAATGTTGGGGTTTTGCTTGTAGAGTTTTCTGATTTCTCTTGTGATAAGCGGTTGAATAACAGTGGTGCCTTCAATCGGACTGACATAGGAAAAAAGCCTTGCACCGGGAATTTTCTTTTTCAGATTTGCCATGCCAAATCCGATGAATGGTATGGCGCTTGCCAGACCATTGATCAGGTAGGTTTTTGATTGCACTCCCGACGGCTGATAGGCGCCCTGGGAATTGGCCGGGGCAATGGCTGCAAGGGATATTATGCCAGCAGCGCTCAGCAAGGAAATCAGCTTGTTGGAACCGGTCAAATTACTCAATAAAAACATGAAAGACTCTATGCCTGATGAATTGGATTAATCCATTATGAAGCAATAATGGTTAATATTTGGCGACTGTAGCAATATGGGTATTTTGCCGGGCGATAAAAGGCTTCAGGCAAAAAAAAGCAAGGCATAAGCCTTGCAGATAAGTTGGCGCGTCCAGGATCCTAACGATTAAGCGTTCTTTATTCCGTAAAAACTGAATATCAGAACAATCGCGGCAGCGGGTTTATTCGCGCCTTTTAGGATCATATCCTCCCAAGATTAGATACGCTAAATGCCCGGTAAGTACGGAACTTGTTTTTGTAAAAATTAATAAAGCACGCTAATTACCTGTTGTCACATGTTTTTTCAAAATATGGCAAAAAGTGAACAGGGGGATATTAATTATAGTTAATGTGGTTATTCGCGATTTTACTAAACCGGAAAACTGCTGTGTTAACAAACGGGTTGCTCTTGGTGGCGGTTTGTCCAATATGATGTGCAACACCAAATCCACCGATTCCATTTGTCTGGCAACATACAATATGCGCTTATCTCAGTACTTCCTGCCGATTATCAAAGAAACGCCAAAGGATGCGGAGATTGTCTCTCACCAGCTGATGCTGAGGGCAGGGATGGTGCGCCAGCAATCCTCTGGTATCTATTCATGGTTGCCTTTGGGTTTGCGGGTTTTGCGCAAAATCGAAAACCTTGTGCGCGAGGAACAAAACCGGGCAGGGGCAGTCGAATTGCTGATGCCAACTATTCAATCGGCTGATCTTTGGCGCGAAAGCGGGCGTTATGATGATTATGGCAAAGAGATGCTGCGTATGCAGGACCGTCATGAACGCGATATGCTGTTTGGGCCAACGAATGAGGAAATGATTACAGACATTTTCCGTTCTTATGTGCGCTCCTACAAAGATCTGCCGCTCAATCTTTATCATATCCAGTGGAAATTTCGCGATGAGGTGCGCCCGCGTTTTGGTGTGATGCGCAGCCGGGAATTTCTGATGAAGGATGCTTATTCGTTTGATCTGGATGAGGATGGTGCGCGGGCATCTTATAATCGCATGTTTGTTTCTTATCTGCGCACGTTTGATCGCATTGGTCTGAAAGCCATACCGATGAAGGCCGATACCGGGCCGATTGGCGGTGACATGAGCCATGAATTTATCATTCTGGCTGATACGGGCGAAAGCGAAGTGTTTTGCCACAATGACTATAATAAAATGCCAGTTCCGGGAGCCGACGTTGATTTTTCCGATGATGCGGCATTGGCTAAAATCGTAGATCAGTGGACTTCGCGCTATGCTGCAACAGAAGAAATGCATGATGAGGCCGAGTGGGCTACGGTTCCAGCCGGGGAGCAACTTTCCGCCAGAGGCATCGAAGTCGGGCATATTTTCTATTTTGGTACTAAATATTCAGAGGCGATGGGCGCACGGGTGATGGGTAATGATGGGCGGGAAGTTGCTGTCCATATGGGTTCTTATGGCATCGGTCCCACACGCCTTGCTGCGGCCATCATCGAAGCATCTCATGATGACAATGGAATAATCTGGCCTGCTGCAGTTGCACCGTTTGATATCGGGCTGATCAACATGAAGCCCGGTGATGGTGAATGTGACAAGGTCTGCGAACAATTATACAAAGCTTTGAACCGCGATGGAATTGAAGTCTTGTATGATGATCGTGATCAAAGGGCTGGTGCCAAATTTGGAGGCATGGACCTGATCGGTCTGCCAAAGCAGATCATCGTCGGGCCGCGAGGCATCAAAAATAATGAAATTGAAATTAAAGACCGCAAAACCGGTGAACGCGAAAATCTGTCGATTGATGAAACCATCAACAAGTTGCGCGCCGATGGCTAGTCAATTGTTTTTCCCGAAAACAGGGGTAAATGGATGAGTGCAAAATCAATCACAGTGAATGCCACCGGCCCGTTTTCGCGCTTTGAATGGATGCTTGCCGGGCGGTATCTGCGTGCCCGGCGCAAGGAAACCTTCATTTCGATTATTACCGGGTTTTCGTTTTTTGGCATCATGCTGGGGGTGGCGACACTGATCATTGTGATGGCAGTGATGAACGGGTTTCGCGGGGAGCTGCAAAGCCGGATTTTGGGCATCAACGGCCATGTCATAATCCAGTCACTCAATGCCAACCTTACCGATTATGAAGCGGTTGTTGAGCGTGTCAGCGAGGTTGAGGGCGTTCGTTATGCGGTGTCGCTTATTGAAGGCCAGGCGCTGGTTTCCAGCGGTGTTGGTGGCAATGGCGCGCTAATTCGCGGGATGAGTGAGCGCGATTTGGACAAGGTCAAAGAACTGTCAGACAATATCCGGCAGGGGACGCTTGAAGGTTTTGATAATTCTGAAGGGGTGGCCATCGGCACGCGCATGGCACGCGCACTGGGGTTGCAACTGGGTGATGCCATCACCATCAGTTCTCCCGAAGGATACGTGCCGCCAT
>JAKISV010000060.1 GCA_021648425.1 Rhizobiaceae bacterium | reverse complement strand
CAGCGCTTTTTTCAGCAGATTTTGGGAAACTTTCAGGCGGTAATCTGCGCTGGCGCGCATGTCGCTCAGCGGGGTGAAATCTTTGGCCAATGCCTCCAGTGCTGTTGCGATAAGCGCTTCATCACTCAGGCTGGAACCAACAAGAGCCAATTCGGTTTCAGCCGCCCGTTTTGGCGTGGCGGCCATACCGCCAAAGGCAATTCTGGTGGTGATAATTTTCTCATTTTCCACTTCAATGCGAAAGGCTGCCATCACGGAAGAAATATCCTGATCAAAGCGCTTTGAAATTTTATAGGCTCGAAAGTGTTGAGCGGGTTTCAGGCGGGGGACGGTTAGTGCTGTGACCAGTTCACCAGGAGCCCTGTCTTGTTTGCCATAGGCAATGAAAAAATCTTCAAGCGCCATTTGCCTTGTTTTATCGCCATGGCGAAGTTCAAGTCGAGCATCGAGGGCTATCAGCATCGGTGGCATGTCGCCGATGGGTGAACCGTTGGCGATATTGCCGCCAACAGTACCGGAGGTTCGAACCGGTTTTGAACCGAGGCGGCGTATTACTTCGCCAATATCGGGGTCGATGGCATTGAGTACTTTGAATGCATCTTCATAGGTGACACCAGCACCAATTCGGACCTGATTTTTCTCATCGTGAATATCTGCAAAGCCCGTGGCGCGGCCGGTGAAAATAATTTTGGGAAGATCGCGCAACTGTTTGGTAATCCATAGTGCTACATCCGTGGCGCCAGATAATATTGTTGCATCGGGATGTTTTGCGCACAAAGCAGCAAGAGCATCAATGCTGGCGGGAGCTGCAAAAAATCTCTCCTCACTTCCAACAAACACATCTTGTTTGTCGTTTAGTTCTTCCAGCCTGGTGAGGGTTTGTGGCAGGCGTTGTGTCAAGAAATCATCGGGTCTGCCATCAATTGCCTTTGCTGCAGCCTGGGCAATCGGGCGGTATCCCGTGCAGCGGCAGAGGTTTCCCGACAGCCAGTTGTTGATATTTTCACGGCTGGATTTTTCGCCGGAATGATAAAGCGAAAACAGCGACATGATAATTCCCGGGGTGCAAAATCCGCACTGGGATGCATGAAATTCAACCATCTGGCTTTGTATGGGATGGAGTTTATTGCCTGTGGCCAGATCGTCTATGGTAATGATATCTTTGCCGTCTATCTGGCCCAATAATTGTATGCAGGCATTTACCGGTTCATAGACCAGTTGCCCGTTTTTTAGCGAACCAATTGCCACTGTGCAGGCACCGCAATCACCTTCGCCGCAGCCTTCTTTAGTGCCACAGGTGCGCTCACGAAGGCGCAGGTAATCGAGCAGGGTTTCATTTGCACCAACTTTATCCAGTTGTGTTGGCACGCCATTTCTCAAGAAACGAATTGCATTTCGGCCCATAATCTGTTCATCCTGTGTCGTTTGCCTCCCGGCTCAAAGCAGACGGGGGCTGGATAGCGGGCCAAGGATAACAAGAAAACGGGCTCTGGTAAATTTGTTTTTTTACCATTTGGTAAACTTCAAAACGCGGCTGTATTGGGCTTATGAGTGAATTGAATATGAATATTGTGCGCGGACAAATTGTCAGCTTTCGGGATGATCCGATGGTAGCTGGTGAAGAAAACTGCCTTCAGCACTGGAGCAAGGGGGCAATTGTTGTTGATGAATTCGGGAAAATTGCCTGGCGTGGGGATTTCAGTAACCTGCCCAATGCATATGCCAATCTGGAAGAAACGGATTATGGCGATAAGCTGATATTACCCGGTTTTATTGATGCTCATTTGCATTTTCCGCAATACCGAATGCTGGCTGCCTATGCCACGGATTTACTTGACTGGCTCAACCGATACACCTTCATCGAAGAGCAGAGATATGGTGATAAGGCCATAGCGGATGCGGCGGCAAAGATGTTTGTTGATGAATTATTTCGCCACGGCATCACATCGTGTCTGGCTTTTTCTACCATTCACACGGGTGCTGCTGATGCGCTGTTTGAGGAGGCCAGCCGTCGAAATATGTCGCTGATTACCGGGCGCACAATGATGGATCGCAATGCGCCATCGGGCCTGCGCGATAGTGCTGAAAAGTCCTATGATGAAACCAGGGAGCTGATTGGTAAATGGACGGGAAAATCGCGATTGGGTTATGCAATATCCCCGCGGTTTGCGGTGACTTCCACTGAGGAGCAACTGGAACTGGCGGGTGCCTTGGTGAAGGAGTATCCTGATTTGTGGATGCAAACGCACTTGTCGGAAAACCATGGCGAAATCGCAGCGGTAGCCAGGGATTTCCCCTGGTCGAAGGATTATACGGACGTTTATGACAGATACGGATTGTTGCGGGAAAAAAGCTATTTTGCCCATGGTATCCATTTAAACGACCGTGAACTGGCGCGATTGTCTGACTCCGGTTCAGCGATTGTTCATTGCCCGACATCAAACAATTTTCTGGGTTCTGGTCACTTCAAATGCCGCGAGGTCCGCAATGGGGATAATCCGGTAAAAACCGGTATTGGCAGCGATATTGGCGGGGGCACTTCTTATTCCACATTAGCCACTTTGCGTGATGCATTTACAGTTTCCCAACTGGTGGGCGCGCGCATCAGTCCTTATGAGGCGTTCTATATGTCGACACTGGGCAATGCGCGGGTGTTGTATCTGGACAGCGAAATCGGTTCGATCGATGTGGGTAAATATGCGGATCTGGTGGTGCTGGATCCCTGCGCCACGCCACTGATGGCAGCGCGTCATGAATTATCAAGCGGTCTGTCTGATATTTTGTTCGCACTGATGATTATGGGTGATGACCGGGCGATTGTTGAAACTTATGTGGCGGGTAAGCGGGTTAAAACTGCAATTGTTTAAACCGCTACTACCGGCTCCATTGCCAGGCCCATTTGCAAAAGCCTTTCTTCCTGGTTGGGTGCAGCCATCAGCATGAGACCTGCGGCCTGCGTGCCGGTTGGCAATGTCAGCGCGCAAAGGCCGAACATATTGGCATAACGGGTATTGGATAATGCCATCAGGTTAGTGTCCCAGAACAGGTCATGATCATCCAGCAATGGTTGTATTTGTGGCGGGGCAATGGGTGTTGTGGGGGCAAGTATGGCGTCATATTTGCTGGTTCGTTGCAAATATGACGCGCGCAGTTCCATCATTCTTGCGCGCGCGTCCGCATCCTGCTGCGGCGAGATTTTTTTGCCTGCACGAAAGCGGTTCAGCACTGGTTCAAACATTTTCTCCGGTGCTTTTTCAATTGCCTCTCCCCATTGATTGTAAGCCTCATGGGGGAACATTACCGGGCCGAGTTTTACCATTTCCTCAAGTTCCGGAATTTTACCATATTCGATTTGCGCACCAGCTTTTTTCAACTCACCCAGGGCGGTTTCAAACGCCTGTAATTGGGAATTTTCGCAATTATCAAGCATCGCGGTTTCGCATACCAACAGTTTGACATTGGGCAGATCGGGGCTGGTATTGATGTTGATATTCTCGCCGGACAATATCTGATGCATCAGGGCCGCATCTTCCACAGAGCGGCAAAGAGGCCCGACGGTATCAAAGGAGCTGCAGAGCGGAATTACCCCTTCAAGAGACACAGCGCCATGGGTGGTTTTGAGCCCTACAAGGCCGTTCCATGCAGCGGGAATTCTGACGGAGCCGCCGGTATCTGACCCGATGGATATGGGAGCCAGATCAAAGGCAACGGAGGCCGCTGCACCCGACGATGAGCCGCCGGGAGCGGTTTTATCGTCGTAACGATTGGGAGAGGTTTTGGTCATCGGATTGATGCCAAGGCCGGAAAACGCCAATTCTGACAGGTGCGTTTTTCCAAGGCATACCATGCCGGCGTGGGTGGCTCTGCGAACAACCTGGCAATCCTCGTTGGGTTTTCGCCCTTCAAGAAGTTTTGTGCCGCCCTCGGTTTTTATATCCGCAGTGTCAAACAGGTCTTTCCATGATACCGGCACACCATCAAACGGGCTTTTGCGCATCCCGGATTTTGCCCGGTTAGAAGCATTTTGTGCCTCTTTAAGCGCCCGCTCAGCGCTTACCCGCACATAGATATCATCCTTGTGGGGGCTTGCTTCAATCTCGCTTAGAAATGCCTTGGTGATATCTACCGGATCAACTTTTCCCGCATCAATCGCCCAACCCAGCTCAGCTGCAGTGACATTCAAAATTCCCAATGACGCATCCTTTTGATTGATGAGTGCTTACCCACCCCAACTGAAAACAGATTGGGCCATTAAACCGAAAAATCCTCCAGGGTCAAATCTGATTGTAGCAATCGAAGACCCGGATAATTATTGGCAAATAACGGGGCCGATTTCCACCTGCTGATCATCGATTGGTGAAAAATCGAAATTGCCGACACATTCTTTGCCATCCCTTTGAATGGTCACCGTGTTGTTGGTAGACAGACCTTCAAGATAAGTACGCCCGTCATAGCCCACGACAAATTCACTACCTGATCCAGCCAGCAGTCCTTCTGCGCCGACTTTTAAGAATTCTCCATTCTCATCGCTGAAAATTACTACGGCATTTCGGGTTTGAGTCTGCACACCAAAACGGACATTCACACCCGCGCCATCGGTGGGAATTACCTTCTGGTTGGTTGATTCCACTGAAGCATTTACAGGGAGGTTTTGCGTATCAATTTTAATGCGGTTTTCTTCAAAAGAGAGCAGACCGGGCACCAGCAGTTTACCTGCTTTATTGGTATTGCCTATCAGTTGATTTGAAAGATATACGGGAATATCAGGTTCGCCGGTATCCACCACTGCAAACGCATCATCAATGCGTCTGGCCAGGAAGATACCTGAATCTGCCACAACCACTGCCCCGTCAACATAAGCATCAGCCTGGAAACCGGCAGAATTCTGACGGACATTGGCCTGGCTGAAAGTGTTCTTGCCACGGTAGCTGACACCGGCACTTCGACGTGAAGTGCTGCCTTCTGAATCTGACAGACGCCAACCCCAGCTGCCGGGCTTTGAATCAATGGATTTTGATGCACTGACACGATAGAGCAATTCACCATCGTTGTTTTCCACACTTGTGGAGGCGTAGATTTTTTCACCTAACGGGAAGCTCAAACCGACATAGACGCCACTGTCAGTAAATCCATCAACATTTGAATAGGCGGAAACTGATAGAGATGCATTTCCAAAAACCCGCTGGGAATAAGAAATAGAAGCAACATTTGAAGCCTCATTGATGACATTTTCCAAATGGGTAAATGACAGGTTGATGCCGCCTTTTACTTTAGGCAGGGGAATGCCGATGGAAATCTGGTCAAAGGCCTTGGCTACACCGGTGCTCGTAAGGGCGGTTGCGACATTACCAGTGTCGACAACATCGTTGGCGGTGACGGAAGCCAAATCCTGGTAATCGCCAAAAGATCGGCGTGAACTGGCATGGATATTCAAACCCAGTATCTGGGTATTGATAGAACCATAGAGCTGATAACCGGTGCCTGTATCAGTGCGGCTGGCACTGCCAGCCACAGAAATCAGAGCGCGATCGGCCAGGGTAAATGTTGCGCCCAGCCCGCCATTTATGAGGTTTGAGGATCCTTCAACATGGGATTCAACTGTAAACTGGTCGGTCAATCCGTAACGAAATGTACCTGAAGCGACAAAATCCTGTGAGTAATTGTTCGAAATCGATCCGTAGTTCAAACGGGCTAAACCTGCTTCAAGCGAATAATCGAGTAAACCTTTTTTCAGCAGATTTGAAGATATGTAAAAGGGTTTGGTGGTTTCCTGTTCACGCCCGGTTGCATCTGTCACGACAATTCTGGCATTGCCTGCACCCGATACGCTGGGTATCTGGTTGATATTGAAAGGCCCCGCTTCAACTTTTTGACTGTAGGCTTTGAAGTTACCGATATAAATATCGACTGTTGAGGGAACCGCAGCGCTTCCTGAGGCTTCAAGTAACGGGGTTGCGATCAGATCAGGACGTAACCCGAAATTCTTTTGCACCTGAATGCCACCCATTCTAATCGGGCGTGTCCAGGCCAATCCACCCGAAATGGTATCACCAACATTATAAACATTCAGTGTTTTAACGCTTGAATAGGTCCAGGTGGTATCCAGCCTTAGAAATTCATAGTTGTTAAAGTCATTGGTGGAAATAATACCGGAACCATAAACTTTTCCCAACGGACCATAGAGCCAGCCATCCAGATTTGCAGATACATCCTCTACCTGGAAGTTTCCTCCCTGACGGGCTCCCGAAGTGGCAAACAGTGAATAGTTGATAACAGCGCCGATCCCCGACTGGGTAAGATAACGATCATCAACGGTGCCGCGTAAATTATACTCTTTGGCCAGGCGTTGTTCATCAAAGATATTGATCATCAACAACTGGTTGGTTTCATCATAGTCGTATTGCACGGTGGGAATATCAACCAGGAATATTACATCTTCAGGATTGGCGTTGGCCGGGGTTTTTACGCCAATTTCATTTAGCTCGGCCGCACTAGCGCCAATTTTTCCTTCGGGTGTGCGGTAAAATGAGGCAATCAGGTTTGTTGGTTGCTCATTGATCATAACCTCAAGAAACAACGGTTCAAGATTTTCGTTGCTGGGAGGCAGCTCAGTGGCTGTTTCAGCAGGCAGATCAGGAATTGTTTGAGCGTTGGATTGCACTGGAAACAGAAAAGCAATCAGAAAAAAGAATGCAGGAAGCCATGAGGTAAAATGCCTCAACTTCCACAATCCAGTTTGACGTTCTATCCCCAGCATTTGATCCTCTTTTTGGGCTCTTTTGCTTTGTTTTTTTGTTGGTCTTTTGACCGGCTCCATCTTGAATATTCCCACGACAGGAGCTGCGAAGAGGGCGCTATTTTGCTACAATAGTTCCCGATCCGGGCCGTTACTGGTCCGGGGTTATTTCCGCCACTTAAGTATTTGATATCCGGCTGGAGAATTTATCCCCTTTGCCGTTGAATACAGTTGATCACTGAACTCTGGATTTAATACTAATTTGTTGACCTTGTCCGTTGGCCGTTATCAGAACCTGCGAACCTTTTCTTGCCTTTTTTGCCATTCCAATTTTGAAGCTGGCCATTGAATTACTCAAAACATAGCCAACTAAGCCGTTTTTGGAGCCAATTCGCTCACCACGGGCATTCTTAATTGTTAATTCTGATACACGAACGCGTCGCGGGCCGGTATTGCGGACAACCAGATTTGATCCATTTGCCTTCACAGTCCAGGCCAATTTAGGTTCGGCACTATTGTTTGTTCCAAAAAATACCGGAATTGAGTAACGCATTTGCAGCTTTACAGCGATGCCAGAATTCTTTGTTCTATTTGGCAGTTGATCGACAATCAATCGGTATGATTCTTCGCCCTGTATTGGGGTTTTTGACACCCTCACGATACGAACGATATTAGAACCATTTGGAGAAATCTTTACCAGAGGCGGGCTTGCGACCACGTCTCGTGTTGGAATGAGTTCGTCTTTGCCGTTACGCTGAACCCATTTGAATATACGGATCTGAGCTTTTAATTGCTCAGATCCGCTGTTTTTCAAGGTTAATTTGGATGCGGCTCCGGGTGCGGGAACATCTACCAGTACTGGTGCTACCTGTAATGCTGTTGCATGCACTGGTGCAGCAACCCCTAACATGAGCCATACTGAAAGTGCCCCTACAATCCCAATCCGCATAATCAAATTATCCCCATAATTTTGCAGCTAATGCTGCGTTGGTTTAGAAAGTAACTGTAACAGTCACTGTGTCTGTGTATGTGGCTGCAGCCGGTGTGGTTTGAACCGGTACGCGACCATAGATAGTGAATGATTGTGCAGCACCAGTACCTGTTGAAGCAACAGTATCTACACCAACAGCATCACCCCAGTTTGTTGTACGGCCAGCATCTGTAAACATTTGATAGTCAACAGTAGCGCCACCATTACTCATTCTGCGAGTTGCAGTAGTTGCACCAACACCAACTCCGGCGTCCAGGCCGATGTCAAAGGCGGAGCCGTTTGTGCATTGAACACTCAATGCAGCAGTTGCATCGACGTTTGCAGCCAGAACACCAGCAGTACCAAAGTCCAGGTTACCGGCTGATACAATGTCACAATCATCTTGAATGATGATTTGAGCGGTGAAAGTTGCAGTAGTTACAGCTGCGTCTACAGCTACAACTGACATTACGGCCATAGCGGAAGCTGAAGCCAATACACTAAATTTTTTCATATACTTGTTCATTTCTTTATTCCCTGCATTGTTACACTTTTTTTGGTTTTATTGCCCCCAGCAACTTTAGAAAAATAGCTGAACACGTGATGCAATCTAGTCGAAGCCTCTTAACAAACATTTGCTAACCAAGAGAATTTTGTATCTAATCCAAAAAAAACAGCAGACTAGTAAATGCAATGTAACTTGAGGTGGTAAATGAAGTGTAAAACAACAAAACAGATATGAGGGTCAGGAATTATGACGGTTTTTTATTGCGGCGCTCAGACGCGCTATCAGCAGGCCTGTTAAAAAATACAGGCTGGAGGTTACAATAATTGCCGGGCCTGAAGGTAAATCATAATTCAGGGACGCAAACAGCCCGCCGCCAATGGAGGCTATGCCGAATAATGTTGCCAGCAGTGCCATTTGTTCCGGGGAGCGGGAAAATATTCTGGCGATTGCTGCGGGCAGGATCAGCAAAGCGGAAATCAGCAATATGCCGGTAATCTTCATGGCGATGGCAACCAGCCCGCTGCACATAATCATAAACAACATTTCACTCATTTTGCTCCCGATGCGTTCGGCGCCGGCAATATCCGGGCTGAGGGTATGAGCAATCAGCGCGCGCCACTGAAAGGATAAAATCAGCAGAATTATTATGGCCACGCCAAAACTCACCCAAACATCGCGCCATGAGACTGCCAGAATATCGCCGAACAACAGGCTGTTTAACGATATGTTTCCCGGCGCAATAAGAGAAATGGCGATCAGGCCGATAGCCAGCGCTGAGTGTGAAAGAATGCCAAGCGAGGTGTCGTTGGAAAAAAGGGTGCTACGGCGCAAGGTAATGAGCAAAATTGAAACGCCCACCGCAATGACAAATACACCGATGATGGCTTCGATTTGCAAAAACAAAGCCAGAGCAACTCCAAGCAATGCGGAATGGGCAAGTGTATCACCAAAATAGGCCATCCTCTTCCAGATAATGAAACAGCCCACAGGACCTGTTACCAGACAAAGGGCGAGGCCACTTAAAAATGCACGAAGCATAAATTCTTCAATCATGATGATGGCCGTCTTGCGGGTGGCAATCGGATGTTATAGTTCCATCTTTATGTTGCACCCTGCCATCGGGCAGGTGTACGTGATCGTGATTGTGCTGATAAAGGGCCAATGCCTTGGATGCCTGATGACCCAGCAATTGCAAATATTGCGGATCGCTGGCTACACTTTGGGGAGTGCCGCTGCAACATATATGGCCATTCATACACACAACACGATCTGTGGCTGCCATGACAAGATGTAAATCATGGGAAACGAGAACGATACCGGCGCCGGTTTCATCACGGTAGCGGCTTATATAATCGTATAGTTCCAGCTGGCCGGGAATATCCACACCCTGGCCTGGTTCATCAAGCACAAGCAAATTTGGTTCTGAAATTAACGCGCGTGCAAACAACAAACGCTGAAACTCTCCGCCCGAAAGAGATTGCACCTGTTTGTGGGCCAGGTGATCAATATCAAATCTGTTCAGGAGTTCATTTATTTTTGCAGGTGGAAAATTACCGCCAAGCGTCATCATCCGTTTGACGGACATTGGCATAGCGGCATCGATAGACAGTTTTTGCGGCACATATGCGATTTGCAAATTATCTGATCTCTTTACCGCTCCCTCATCCGGGTCGATTATTGCAGTCAGGGTTTTGAGCAGCGTGCTCTTTCCAGAGCCGTTGGGCCCGACAATGGTGATGATTTCACCGCTCTTTATTTGTAAATCAATATGGCGGATGAGCCAGCGGCCTTCGCGCTTCACACCTACATCATGCAGATTGACCAGAGTATGATTGATTTGAGCCATCAATATTAAATCTTATTTGCGGTGTTGAAATTAAAGCGAGTGACAGTCATAAACGATATCCAGCTATTTTGCTATTTGCCAATGAGCTTTCCTTATGAAGTTTTCAACAATCCAGAAATTTCTGCAACTGGCTTTCAGTTTCGTGTTGCTGACATTGCCAATGCAAGTATTCGCTCAAACTTCTTCCAATCTGAAAGTTGTTACAACAATACGCCCGCTGCACTCCATTACTGCCAGAATAATGAAAGGCGTGGCGGTGCCGTATTTGCTGCTGGGTGACAATCAGCCCGCCCATGATGCGGTGCTTAAGCCTTCCCAGGCGAAGCTTCTTGCGACTGCTGACATATTGTTCTGGATCGGTCCTGAACTGGAAACATTTCTGATTAATCCAATTCGCTCCCTTGCTGATAATTCTGAAGTTGTGTCATTGCTGGGTAATAACAAATTACAACTACTCCACTCTACCGGCAGTCTGATTGATCCCCATATCTGGCTGAGTACCGGCAACGCGCAAATTATCAGCGCGTTGATAAAAGACACGCTTATAAAAATCGATCCCGCGAACCGCCAGACATATCTGGATAATTTTGCCACATTGGAAAAGGAACTGACGGGCTTAAAATCAGATATTTCAACAATGCTTATTTCTGCACAATCCAAGAAGTTTTTGATCTATCACAATGCCCTGGCATATTTTGGAAAGGAGTTTGATGTTGAAATGCGTTCGGTAAGCCCAGGCAACGAAGTTCTGATGCCCAGTGCAAAGCAGATTTCCGATATTCGCAGGTTGCTGCGCTCGGGTGACTATAGTTGTATATTTACAGATCCGCTCATTAATTCATCGGCTATCGCTTCTGCAGCTGGTGATGCAAAGCTGAATGTGGTTATTCTTGACCCGCTTGGCAGCAATCTTGAGCCCGGTCTGGATTTGTATGTTGATATGATGAAGAATATTTCCAGGGCAATCGCTGATTGCTGATAATTTAACAAAACCTTAAAAAATATGGTTAATTTCCATTAACAAATGGCACGCAGCTTGCTAGCCTGATTTCATAAACCTGAATAAAGCCCCATCATCCCGATTTGGCACATATTCAGGGCTGAAAACCGGACCAGGTGAGCCATGCATATTCAAAATACCCGGCTGTTTATTGCATTGACAACATTTGCTTTGCTATTTGGGTGGATAGGTACTGCTCAATCGACCAGTATTGCCAGTATTAAAGTTGGTATTGTTATCGGTGGAGAAAAAAAGAGTAAGGGCGCTGCTATCAACCGTTTGGCACGTTTCACCTGTGGAGCGGCAAAGGCAAAAATATTCCTGGCTGGCTATAAAAACATCCAGACGTTGGATTGCGTTGGTAATGTTTATGTATTTGCGGCCCTATTAAATTTCCGGAAAACCAATGTAGGCTTCAACGCAGCCACCGGGCAGATAGTTAAATTGTAAAACAGCGGTTTACCAACTATTTTAATTCCCTGATCAGTTTCAAGTCTGGAAAACAGGTGGATTTGCGCCCCTCACCTATCTGCCACTCACCAATAGACCGTCTGGTTCTAAACCCCGGCAAACCGTCTGCCCCGCCCACATCATATCCCTGCTTTTCCAGCTTGCGCTGCATGCGGGCAATTTGTGACCGCAGCATTTTGGGTTGTTTTTGCCAGGAGGTTTTAAAAGGGCCCGCACCAAGACTAATGCGGTCAGCCAGATTGCCGACAAAAAGTGCGTATAAATCTGAGTTGTTATATTTTTTTATCACGTAGAAATTATCTGTGACAATAAAATGAGGACCAAAGCGTCCAGCGGGAACCAGCATCATTGTTTTGTTGAGCGTTCGCGATGCTGGAAACGGCTTACCCGTTATTCTTCGAATACCATCTTTTTCCCATTCACCTGTTTTTCTTGCCCGGTCCGGCCCCTCCATGGCACAGGATATATGGCCCGGGATACGCACTTCAAAACCCCAGCGACGCTTTGGCGACCAGCCATTTTGGGAAAGATAATTGGCCATTGAGGCCAATGTGTCAGGAACAGAGTTCCAGATATCTTTTTTGCCATCACCATCAAAATCTACGGCATATTTCAGAAAACTTGAGGGCATAAACTGCGGTTGACCAAGCGCACCAGCCCAGGACCCTTTCAGCTCACTTCCATTCAGGCGATCACGTTGAACGATAATCAGGGCGGAAAGCAATTCCTCGCGAAACAACTCCTTGCGCGTTGACATGAATGCTTTGGTGGCCAGCACCTGAATTGCAGAATAGGGAATTTTTGCATTACCAAAAGCGGATTCCCTGCCCCAGATGGCAATCAGGATGCCGCCTGGCACGCCATAACGCTTTTCAATCTTTTTGAGTGTTTTGCTCCATTTTCGCAAAAGCACGCGGCCGGTTCTGGCTTGCGATTTCAAATTACCTTCGGAAAAATAGGCGGCCGGCCCGCGAAATTCAGACTGGCTTTGAGCCCGCTTTTTGGGCAGTTTTGCTCCGGGTATTACCAGGTCTGGTAATTTCAACTGCAACTCAAGGCCAATAATAGCGCGGTTGAATGTTTTGGCAGATATGCCTCGATTATTGGCTTCCGGCCATAAATCTGATTTGGCCCAGGCATCAAATTGCTTTTGTATTTTTTGACGGTTCTGAGCAAAAACTGGCGATGCCAGGCTAAATAGAATGACTAGCCCGGACAAAATTTTAATTGCTGAGAGAATTTTCATGTGAGGAATTATTCCATCGCGTGAATACAAATTCAACTGGCGTTACCATATATTACCTTGTTGGGCCATGAAGAAAAATCTGACGCCCAAAAACAACCAAACCCCGGCAAGCCGGGGTTTGAGTTACATTAAGTTTCAAGATGCAGCTTAGTAGCAAATTTTGATTGAAACTTTATGCTTGTGGTGATGCCAACGGTGAGTCTTTTTCCAGACTTTTTTCCAGTAACAGTTTGGCTTGTAGTAGTTTTTGTAACCATAGTTATGGACTTTTTTATAGCCACCATAGTAATTGTATCCACCATAGTAACTTCCATATTTATGTTTGGCTTCAGCCTGGCTTGGGGCAATTACTGCACCAGCAGAAATCATTGTGACTGCAGCAAGGCCAGCTAAGATAGTTCTTTTAATAGTACTCATTGCGTTCGCTCCTTTGTTTGTGAAAGAAAGCTTCCTGCTTCCTCTCTTGAAACTAATATAGGAGGTGTTTTGTGAGGCGGGCGTGCATTATATCACGTTGCAAATTTCTAATAATTTGAATGACTATTCCAATATTTCGGCATTAAAAAACCCCGGCTTGCCGGGGTTTTCATTACTTATTGTTGTGCATCAATATTGTCAGCAGATTTTTGCCCAGACTTTATGTTTGTGACCATGGTAGCGATGGGTTTTTTTCCAAACCCATCCCCAGTAGCATTTTGGTTTATAATATCTCTTTTTGTATTTGGGAAATTGATATCCCCCATTATAATGATAACCGGCCTGGGCTGGCGAAGTTGTAATCGCAGCGCCTGCGGATGACATAATAACAGCGGTCATAGCGGCATAAATTGTTTTCTTAAAAATTGACATCGAAATTCCCTCCTTGGGCAGCATGTTGCGGCATTTGTTAGGCGGGTGAATGCAAATCACCTCTGCAGTAGTGCAAGTCTGACAGGTTTAATGTCCCCTGCCTGAGTACATTACTGCATTTAGGCAGTTTTGTTAAATGC
>JAKISV010000059.1 GCA_021648425.1 Rhizobiaceae bacterium | reverse complement strand
TTCCGGTGTGACGCCAGCATTGCCCATCATACCGCCGCCCATCATGCCACCACCCATCATGCCGCCCATGCCGCCGGAATTGCCGGTGGTTGTGGCGGTCCATTTGTAATTCCTAAAGACAGCAGTTTCTGAATTATTCATCTCAACGATGATTTCAGCGCGTTCACCGGGTGCCAATACCAGGCGGGTGAGTTCTACGGGCTGTTCCAGTAAGCCGCCATCAGTGGCGATTTGTTTGAAGGGCTTGTCGTTGGCAAATCCCAGATTGTAGAAGCTGGCATTTGAACCGTTGAGGATACGCAGGCGAAGCAGTTTTGATTTGGTTTCGAAAAAAGCCGACAAAGTGCCGTTGGCAAGAGGTGTGTTTCCTATCATGCCGAACATAATTGAGGGCATGGATGGGGAGTATTCTATAGAGCCATCGGAACCGAATGTTCTGTCCTGCAAAACGAGCGGTATATCATCGACACCATACTGGTTTGGCAGGCCGAGGTTATCGACCTCGTCATCTTCAATAATCAGCATTCCAGCCATGCCACGCCAGACATGTTCGGCGGTTTTGCCGATGTGGTGGGGGTGATACCAAAGGCTGGCTGCTTTTTGTTTGATTTCAAATTCCGGCGACCAGGTTTCTCCAGATTTCACCAGTTGATGGGGACCGCCATCCTGGCTGGCGGGCAGGTGCATGCCATGCCAGTGCAGGGTGGATAATTCGCCTAGCTCATTGGTGACATTGATGCGCACGTTTTTTCCAGTGCGCATTTTGAGGGTTGGACCAAGATAAGAGCCGCTAATGCCGCTGGTTTTGGTTTTAATACCCTTGAAAAATTCAGTTGATGAATTTTGAAGGGTGAGATCATAAACCTGCGTGCCACCTTCATCGCGTCCGGTTTGCAGGGGCGGAATTTTGAGGGTCGTTGGCAGATGAGTCCTGGCAATGCTCTCTTGAGTGGTCAGGGCGCCAGCACCCAGATAGGCCGCCCCGCCAATTGCCAAGGTTCCCAACGCCGTAGTTTGAAGAAAATTACGGCGTGACAGTTTTGATTTGATCATCTTATCGTTCCAGTTCTTTGCGACGGTTTTGGAGTTCTGCCTCATCGATTTCTCCACGGGCAAAACGCTCTTCGAGTATCTCAAGGGCTGTGATTTTGTTTGGGCCTGTATTGCTGCCAATTATGGCCTTTATCAGCATCACTGTTAGGGCGATTACGGCAATTACAATCACCAACATAAACAAGGGACCAATTCCCATGCCCCATCCACCAGTCATTCCATATGTGTCCATGATATTTCTCCATCTGTTTTGACAACCAACAGATGGGGTTTCCAGTAACAGGAAGGTCAAGGGGTTGTCGCGATAAAAATGCAAACATTAGCATATATTAATGTAAGCGTCTGTTTTACCCTATGGCCATTTCACAACAGGGGGCATTGAGGACAAAATTGAATCAACATTGCCGCCGGTTTTAAGGCCAAAAATTGTGCCGCGATCATAAAGCAGGTTAAATTCCACATAACGGCCCCGGCGCACTAATTGTTCTTCGCGCTGGGCTTCATCCCAGGGGGTGTTGAAATTTCGGCGAACGATTGCGGGATAAACGACATTGAATGCTCGTGCGACATCCTGGGTAAATGCGAAATCTGCATCATAGCCACCCGCTTCATCAGTAGAATGCAGCCAGTCATAGAAAATTCCGCCTACGCCACGGGTTTCCTCGCGGTGCTTGAGGTAGAAATATTCATCACACCAGTCTTTGAAACGCTGATAGTCTGCAACTGCCCCATGGCGCTCGCAGGCGAACTGCATGGCTTTGTGAAACATGGCGCTGTCTTCATCTTCCTGGGTGCGTCTGGCATCAAGCACCGGAGTCAAATCCGCGCCACCACCAAACCACTGGTTGGTTGTCACGACCATGCGGGTGTTCATGTGAACGGCTGGAACATTCGGGTTTTGCGGGTGTGCGATGAGGGAAATACCGCAAGCCCAGAAGCGCGGGTCTTTATCTGCTCCGGGAATTTGTGAGCGGAATTCTTCGGTAAATTCGCCAAAAACCGTGGAAGTGTGAACGCCGACTTTTTCAAATACACGGCCGCTCATCATCGACATAATTCCACCGCCGCCTTCGCCTTCATTGCGTTGCCAGTTGGTGCGGGTGAAACGCCCTGGCGGGAGGTCGCTTAATGGGCCGGTTAGCTGGTCTTCCAGTTCTTCAAACCGGGTGCAAATTGCATCGCGCATCTGGCCAAACCAGGTTGCAGCAAGTTGTTTTTTCTTTTCGATTTTGTCAGGAATACCCTCAGGCAATTGCGGGGCAAAGCGGCTTTTTTGCTGGGACATATTTGTTCACTTAAATAGCTGGCGGTTTCTGGTTTGTTTTTAGCGATGGGAATGGCGCAAGTCCATGGGCTTTTTTAACGCGCTGCCGGTGGAAAGCTTCTCGTTTGGCGCAGGGCTTCTCCCATAACCAGTGCGCCGCTCAATGCCATGTTGATGGAGCGCGCGTCATTATGCATGGGAATGAGAACAGAACAGTTTGCCGCAATATGAACAGGTTCGGGCACTCCGGAGGATTCGCGCCCTAACATAATCAAATCATCGGGTTTAAATTCAGTTTCATAAAGATCGACAGAACCCCTGGTGGTCAAAAGCATAAGGCGGCGGCTTTTATCCCGGCGCCATTCTTCAAAACATGTCCAATCATCATGGCGCACCAGTTTGGTCAATTCCAGATAATCCATGCCAGCGCGTTTGAGATTGATATCATCGAGGCGAAACCCGGCCGGTTCGATAATATGCAAATTGAAATCAAGGCACGCGGCGAGGCGAATGAGTGTGCCGGTATTACCGGGGATGTCGGGTTGGAATAATACGAGATCGGGCATAGCTGGTGGTTTGGATACTACTCCCCTTCATACTCTATCAGGGTTCGTACCGGCACGCCAAGATCTTCAATTTTCTTGCGGCCGCCCAGATCGGGCAGGTCGATGACAAAACATGCGCCGACAATATTGGCGCCCAGTTTCTGCAGTAGTTTTACTGCGGCTTGCGCAGTGCCGCCGGTGGCTATCAGGTCATCGACCAGAATTACACTTTCACCAGGCTCGATGGCGTCTTTGTGAAGTTCCATTTCATCAATGCCATATTCAAGTGAATAGGCGATGCGAACGGTTTCGCGGGGCAGCTTGCCTTTTTTTCTGATCGGGATAAATCCGCACGATAATTGGTGGGCCATTGCGCCGCCGAGAATAAATCCACGTGCTTCAATGCCTGCTACTTTCTCGATGCGCTCACCTGCCCAGGGGTGGACCAGTTCATCGACCGCCCGGCGAAATGCGCGCGGCTCGCCCAGCAGTGTCGTGATATCGCGGAAAATAATACCTTCTTTGGGATAGTCGTGTATATCGCGAACGGCGTTTTTAAGCTGGTCTAGCAGGCTTGAATCCATCGGGTGTCCTTTCTTGACCAAACAACACAATCAAAAAGGGCCTCGAATAACAAGGCCCTTCAATTGATATGCACTGTTTGGTGAATTGATCAGTCTTTCAGACTGGCAAAAACCTGCCGTTTGGTGAAATACAGCAATACAGCAAATATGATCAAAAACAGCATGACTTTAAAACCAAGTTGCTTGCGTTCTACGAGTACCGGTTCAGCGGTCCACATCAGGAATGCGGATATATCTTTTGCATATTGATCGACGGTTTGCGGGGTGCCGTCATCATAATCAATCAGATCATCGGAAAGAGGTGGCGCCATTGCGGGTGCTGAGCCGCCGGCAAAGTATGGGTTGTAATAGGTTCCTTCACTTAGTTCCTTGCCCTGGGGTGCCTCGCTATAACCTGTGAGCAGGGAATAGATGTAGTCCGGGCCGTTTTCGGCATAAAGTGTAAAAACATCAAAAACAAAATTGGGAAATCCACGCTTGGGGGCGCGGGCTTTGGCCAACAGTGAAAAATCGGGCGGAACAGCGCCATTGTTTGCCAATGCCGCTTCGACAGAATTCGCATAGGGATTGGGGAAGCGGTCAGCGGGCGTTGCGGGACGCTCAAACATTTCACCTTCAGCATTGGGCCCGTCGGTTACTTCATATTCTGCGGCGAATGCCTTTACCTGCTCTTCACTATATCCCAATTCATACAGTGAGCGAAAAGGAACGAGGTCGAGAGAATGGCATGCTGCACAGGATTGTGTATAAATTTTCAGACCGCGCTGCAATTGGCCAATGTCCCATTTCCCAAAGGGGCCTGAAAAACTCCATTCAGAGTATTTAGGTTTTTTTAGCGGATAATAGGGGGTAACATCCTCCCCGGCCTTTGCAATGCCTGTAAGATTCAGGATTGTTGCGCTGAGTGCGACAATCAAGCCTGTTTTGGCAATGCTGGAGACGGTTTTCACGAACTTCATAAACTTATCCTTGAATGCGTTAGGGCGTTCCGCCGGTTTTTGCACGAGCGGTGCTTTCCAGAATTGCATCGGCGATGGAGAGGGGCACCGGCTTGGTTTTTTCATATTTGCTGAGCAAAGGCAGGACGATCAGAAAATGAGCGAAATAGGCCGCGGTCAGAATTTGAGCGATAAGGACATTAATTCCTTCTGCCGGGAGCGCTCCTATATATCCCAGGAGAATGGTGACGATGACAAATATCCAGAAGAACTGGCGAAACATCGGGCGGTAGTTGCCTGAACGTGTTTTACCGTAGTCCAGCCAAGGCAAGAACAACAACACCACCAGCGAACCAAACATTGCTATGACGCCGCCCAGTTTTGCATTGATAAGAACAATGCTGGTGAATGGTATGATGATATCAAAATCAACGGCGCGCAACATTGCATAGAAGGGCAGGAAATACCATTCGGGTACAATTTTGGCCGGAGTTACAAACGGATTTGCTTTGATGTAATTGTCCGGATGGCCCAGATAGTCAGGCAGGTAAAATACGAAATATGCAAACAGAGTGAAAAATAACACCACCGCAAACAGGTCTTTGATGGTGGCGTAAGGTGTAAATGGCACTGTTTCCTTTTTCATATCTTTAACTTCAACACCGGTAGGGTTGCTTTGCCCTACTACATGAAGCGCCCACACGTGCAGGATTACCAGGCCAACCAGCATGAATGGCAGCAGATAATGCAGTGAGAAAAAGCGGTTAAGGGTCGGGTCGCCAACGGAGAACCCGCCCAGCAACCAGGTTTGCAGAGGTTCACCAATCAGTGGAATAGCCGTGAACAGGCCTGTAATAACCGTTGCAGCCCAAAAGCTCATTTGCCCCCAGGGCAACACATAGCCCATGAATGCGGTGGCCATCATCACGATGAAAATAAATACGCCTAAAATCCACAATACTTCGCGCGGGGCTTTATAGGAGCCATAATACATGCCTCGGAAAATATGGATATATACGGCAAAGAAGAAGAATGATGCGCCATTGGCATGAAGGCGGCGAAGCAGCCAGCCGTAGTTCACATCACGCATGATGGATTCCACGCTGTTAAACGCTTCGGCTGTTGATGCAACGTAGTGCATGGCCAGCACGATACCGGTTACCAATTGTAATATCAGGAACATCGATAAAATTGCGCCAAATGTATACCAATTGTTGAGATTGCGCGGCACCGGATAGGCAACAAAACTGTCATAGACCAGCCTTGGCAAAGGCAGGCGCGCGTCCAGCCATTTCATTACCCCATTGACGGGCACGTATTTTGAATGTCCACCACTCATGATCAAATTCTCCCGTTAGCCGATTTTGAGGTTTGTATCGCTGACAAATTCATATAAAGGAATGGCCAGATTTTCGGGGGCCGGTCCTTTTCTGATGCGTCCGGCGGTGTCGTAATGTGACCCGTGACACGGGCAAAACCAGCCGCCATAATCACCGGTGGCATCTCCAACGACTTGTCCTTTAGGTACGCAACCCAGATGGGTGCATATTCCTATCATAATAATCCAGTTTTCACGGCCTTCGCCTGCGGAGCGGTTAAGGTCGGACGCTTCTTTTACGGCACCCACATCCAGGTTTTTGTTGCGCGCATCGGGGTCTTTCAGATCAGCCATAGGTGTTGCCAGGGCTTCTTCAACCTCTTTGTCTGTGCGGTAGCGGATGAATACCGGTTTGCCGCGCCACTTAACAGTCAGGGACTGGCCTTTTTCTACTGAAGACACATCAACCTCGATAGAAGCCAGGGCTCTTGTTGAGGCGTCCGGATTCATCTGGTCAACCAAAGGCCAGACAAATGATGCAGCACCTACGGCACCAACGGTGCCGGTTGCTATATACAGAAAATCTCGTTTTGATGAGTCTGGTAGGCTGTCAGTTTTTGCTGCGCTCACTGGTTCAAGTCCTTTTACAAATTCTTTTCAGTCTGCCCAAGACGATAACAGTCATTGACCGTGTCGCCAGATGATAGGGTCATCATTCGATGCAAGATGATACCAGTTTAAGATATCGGCCGAGTTTGCACCAGACAATGAAATATCATATTCAGGTTGCGAAAACGAGGTTGTCATATGCCTCAATCCAATTGTTGTCTATAGAACATTGGAAAATGAACTGATTATATTGTCGCACTTACAACTCTTTTTAAAGAAATATTGAAAAGCAACACACTTGTTTTTGGTGCTGGTGAACTGTAATGCACTGGCGAGGCAGCTTTTATGGGTTGGCCTGTTCACACTGAGAAATAGTCCATGGCCCCTCCAATCCTTTTTCTGACTGATATTCATCTGACCTTTGGTGGCAATGCGCTGCTTGAGGGTGTGGAAATGAGCGTTGAGGCGGGTGACCGCATTTGTCTGGTAGGGCGCAATGGCTCGGGCAAATCAACCTTGTTGAAAATTGCGGCCGGGATGGTTGAGATGGATCGCGGTGAGCGCTTTTTGCAACCAGGCACAACGGTAAATTACCTGGAACAGGAACCAAACCTCCTGCAATTCGATTGTGTTACAGATTATGTTAATGACGGGTTGAATGGTCCTGAACAGGAGCATGTTGCGCGTATGCTGCTTGGGGAGCTGGGTTTGAGCGGGGAAGAAAAAACCAAAGCGCTTTCTGGTGGAGAGGCCAGAAAGGCGGCGCTGATAAGATCGCTGGCGCCGCAACCCGATGTTTTGCTGCTGGATGAGCCGACCAACCATCTTGATTTACCGGCTATCGAGTGGCTGGAAAACTGGTTGCGAAAATGCCGCTCAGCGCTGGTGCTGATTTCTCATGACCGGCGGTTTCTGAGTTCTTTGTCGCGCAAAACCGTTTGGATGGACCGTGGTGCTTCGCGTGTTTTTGAACGGGGCTTTGGCGAATTTGAGGAATGGCGCGATGGTGTTTTGGAAGAAGAGGAAATGCAGCGCCATAAGCTTGGGCGCAAAATTGCCCGTGAGGAACACTGGATAGTTCATGGAGTTTCTGGACGGCGAAAACGAAATGTGCGCCGGTTGCGCGAACTGGGTGATTTAAAACATCAAAAAGCCACAGCAAAAAAAGTGGCCCCTGGTGTCAAAATCACCGTGGCTGAGGGTGAGGCTTCGGGAAAGCTGGTGGCGCGGTTGCATAATGTTTCGAAAAATTTCGGAGATAAAAAAATTGTGCATAACCTGTCAGCGATCATTCAGCGCGGCGACCGGGTGGGCTTGGTGGGGCCAAATGGAGCGGGCAAAACCACGCTGGTAAATCTGATCACCACAAAACTTGCTCCCGATAGCGGCAATATAAAGCTGGGTGTCAATCTTGATCTTCTGGTGATTGACCAGAAACGTGAAATGCTCGACCCGGAGTGGACGCTGAAAGATGCACTGACGGATGGTTCGGGCGATATGGTCGCGGTTGGTGATGAACAAAAGCATGTGTTTACCTATATGCGGGATTTTTTGTTTCTGCCGGAGCAGGCGGGAACGCCGTTGCGTGTTCTTTCAGGTGGTGAGCGCGGGCGCTTGATGTTGGCACGCGGCTTTCGACATCCTTCGAACTTTCTGGTGCTGGATGAACCCACCAATGATCTTGATCTGGAAACACTCGATTTGCTGCAGGAAAAGATTTCCGAATATGAAGGTACGGTAATTTTGGTGAGCCATGACCGTGATTTTTTAGATCGTATCTGCACCACTGTAATTGCCTATGAAGGGGAGGGGAATTGGGCGCAATATGCCGGTGGCTATAGTGATATGATGGCCCAAAGGTCTGCAAGGGGCGGGAAAGGCAGCGGTGTTACTCAGGTTAAAATACGCGGTAAAACAAAATCAAAATCAGTGAGAAACTCATCTCAGAAACCGGTAGAAGCGAAGCTTTCATTTGCCCAGCTTCATGCGTTGGAAAACCTGCCAAAGGAAATTGAGCGGCTGGAATTTGAAATCGGCAAACTGAAAAATGCCCTTGGTACGCCCGGTCTTTATACCAAAGATCCGAAAAAATTCGACGGTTGGGTAAAGGCGCTGGGTAAACGCGAACAAGCGCTGAGCGCCAAAGAGGACGAGTGGCTGGAACTTGAAGCCCGGCGTGAAACGGTTGGTGACTGAATTTTATTTTACCTGTTCGTGAACATCAGGCACAAATGTCTGGTCTTCCATCGGCGGGCGAACATAACCGGCCTGGGGCGGACGTTCATCGAGCACGATTGGTTCAGGGGTCAGGTCTTTATAGGGAATTTCGCCTAGCAGATGGGTGATGCAATTGATGCGGGCGTGTTTTTTCACATCGGATTTTACCACAAACCAGGGGGCCTGTTTGATGTCGGTGTGGGCAAACATCTGGTCTTTGGCTCTTGAATAGTCGGCCCAGCGGTTGCGGGATTCCAGATCCATTGGAGACAATTTCCAGCGTTTGGTCGGGGTGACCAGGCGCTTCTGGAAACGGCGTTCCTGTTCTTCATCGCTGACGGAAAACCAGTATTTGATCAGTTGAATGCCGGAGCGCACCAACATGCGCTCAAACTCCGGGCAGGAGCGAAGAAACTCGCGGTATTCCTCATCTGTGCAAAATCCCATCACCCGTTCAACCCCGGCGCGGTTGTACCAGGAACGGTCCAGGATAACCATTTCGCCTTTGGTGGGCAGATGGGCGGCATAACGCTGGAAATACCACTGGCCCTGTTCGCGTTCAGTGGGGGCGGGCAGTGCAACTACACGGCAGATGCGCGGGTTGAGCGGTTCGGTGATGCGTTTGATGGTGCCGCCTTTGCCTGCAGCATCGCGGCCTTCGAATATCACAATGACCTTGTGGCCTTCGTTTTTTATCCACTCCTGCATTTTGACCAGTTCAATCTGCAGGCGTTCCAGTTCACGCTCATAAATACCGTTGGCAATTTTTTTACCGGTATTGCGGGGTTTGATTTTTTCTTTAGATTTTTGCTGCTTTTTAGCCATCGTAATACCCCTGTACAATTCCAGATGATTTTCAGATCGACCGCATTCGACAGGCAATTGTAGCGCGATTTTTGGGGTTTTGTCGATTGGTTATGTTATTGAGCCAATTCCTTGCGGTGGGCATCAGCCAATTCAGCCATGGAATTGAATTTGAAATCTATCATGGGCATGGTTCCCGGATCGCGTGTTGCACCAAAACCCTGCTGTTCGTGGCGGCGGTAAATCCAGCAATTTGCCAGCCCATGTTTTTTTGCCGGCACATGATCATGAAACAGGCTTTCTGCCGTGTGCAGGATTTTCGATTTATCAATGCCACGTGCTGCCAGAATTTCGAGCATATAATCGAAATTGCGCAAATCGGGTTTATAAGAACCGATGTCTTCGGCGGTAAATGCTGCATCAAATTCGATTTCCAGCCGCTTGTTGCTGGCGCTGAAACTGAGATTGTCTATGTTGGATAATACTGCCAGTGCATAGTGCTGCCCCAGATATTGCAGTGCTTTGACCGAGTCTGGAAATGGCGGCCAGGAGGGGACTGAATGGCCATAGGCGACGCATTGCTCGTGGGTGAATTTTACTTCCCATTGCTCGCCCAGGCGTTTGTATACTGTTGCCAGAATATCTGAATATACTTTTGCCGGTGTAAAGCGCTGAAGCGTTGATTCATGAAAAGCATGGGCTTCCAGAATTTCATCGCGTGACAATTGCCTGCCAAGTTTTTTTTCGGCTTTTTTTGTGAGCGATTGCAGGTTGGAAATCATGCCTGATTCCCAGTCAATCAAAGTGCCGTAAACATCGAAGGTGAGGATTTCAAAGTCAGTGAGTTTCATGGCTGGTTCTTGTCACTTAAGAGCAATATCATGGGACAATACCATGGAAAACCGATGTAGTGAACTGCAACTGATTTTCTAAAAAAAACTCAATAGGTGACGGTCACGGTCACGGTATCTGTATAAAGGCCGGGAGAGGGTGTCGGCTGGACAGGGATACGGCCATAGAAACGATGGTTTTGCCACACTCCGTTTGCGGTGACTGATTTAGTATCCGTGCCGACTGTATTGCCCCAATTGGTGGTGCGTGGCTGGTCCTGATAAACCATGTAGTTGATGGTTTCAGCACCCTGTGTCATCTGGCGAACACTGGTTGTGCCACCGGGCGAAAGGCCGGCATCCATGCCGATATCATAGGGTAATCCGTTGGTGCAGCGCACCCGCACCGCTCCAAATCTGTCACGTTTGGTATCAAGAAACCCCCGGCTGTTGAAATTCAGATTGCGGGTGGTTTCGATCTCGCAGGTGCTTATTACCGTAATCATAGGCGTTATGACTGAGGTCGCTATGGCCCCCAATGCTGAACCGTTGAGCATAGTAACCATCAATACACTTGATAGTGCTGTTATCTTTTTCAAAGAGTATGCCATTTTCGCCAATCGATACACGGATCAATGCCTGCTGTTCATGCCAGAGTTTTTCTGGTCGTTGTTACAGTTACTATAGCAAGCAAAGCTAAAAACGGGCTTTTGGCAGATCAAAGCATTTTAGTGAAAGTGGTAAGGATTGTTTAAGAAGTATGGCGGGTAAAACAGGAAATTTTTCTCATTTGGTGTTATTGGGGGGGATAATCCCCCCCCAATTTTACGGTCTATTCGGCTATCTCTTCCTTTTGTGGCGTGGCAATAAAACCACCTGATTGCCGGTTCCACAGGTCTGCGTAGATCCCGCCCTGGCTCACCAGTTCATTATGAGTGCCGGTTTCAACGATAGCGCCTTCATCCATGACAATCAGCCGGTCGAGTTCGGAGATTGTTGATAAGCGGTGGGCGATGGCGATGACCGTTTTGTTCTCCATCAGGGCGAACAGGTTTTCCTGAATGGCGGCTTCGACTTCAGAATCAAGGGCCGAAGTTGCTTCATCGAGCACCAGAATGGGTGCATCTTTCAGGAAAATACGGGCAATAGCGATACGCTGGCGCTGGCCGCCGGAGAGTTTTACACCACGCTCACCCACCTGGGCATCAAGCCCTTTGCGGCCTTTCTGGTCCTCAAGGGTTTCGATAAACTCCCAGGCGTTGGCCCGCTTTGCCGCGCTTATCACATCTTCATCACTGGCATCGGGTTTTGAATAGGCGATGTTCTCGCGAATGGAGCGGTGCAGCAGGGAAGTATCCTGGGTTACCACGCCAATTTGCGCGCGCAGTGAATCCTGCGTGACTTTGGCGATGTTGGTGCCATCAATCAGGATTTCGCCACCTTCCAGGTCATAAAAGCGTAACAGCACATTGGTCAGCGTTGTTTTGCCCGCACCGGAGCGCCCGACAAGGCCGATTTTTTCACCTGCGGCTATGCTCAGGTTGAGGTTTTCGATGACGCCGGTATCCTTGCCGTAATGGAAGCGGATATTGTTGAAATCAATCGCGCCTTTGTTGACCGCAATAGGTTTTGAGTTCTTGTCATCGATGACTTCATAATCTTTGGTCATCATCGTCATGCCGTCATGAATGACGCCAATGTGCTCAAACAGGGCGGAAACCTGCCACATTACCCATTGGGACATGCCCGAAAGGCGAAGAACCAGGGATATGGCAATGGCAACCGCACCAACAGATATGGCCTGCTCCTGCCATAACCAGATGGCCATGGTGGAAATCAGGAAGATTACCAGCGTATTATTGGAAAATATTGCCAAACGAAACAAGGTCACCAGACGCATTTGTATGTGTACGGTTTGCAGGAAATCATCCATCCCCTCGCGCGCATAATGCGCCTCACGGCCGGTATGGGAAAACAGTTTCATGGTGGTAATGTTGGTGTAGCTGTCAACAATGCGGCCGGTCATGGTGGAACGCGCGTCGGCCTGATTTTTTGACGCATTTCTCAACTTGGGGACAAAATACCAGATAATGGCCACATAAAAAAACATCCACAAAAACATCGGCAGCACGAGGCGGAAATCTGCCTGGGCGATGAGGAAAAACATGGCAGCGAAATAGACTGCGACATAAACCAGAATATCCATGACAATTAAGACCGCTTCACGCACCCCCATGGAAGTCTGCATGACTTTTGTGGCGATGCGCCCGGCAAATTCGTTGGCGAAAAAATTCATGGAATGGCCCAGCAGATGTTTGTGCATCAGCCAGCGGGCAATCATCGGGTAGTTGCCAAGCAGGGTTTGATGAAATATCAGCCCGTGCAACAATTCTGCCAGGGGCAGGGCCACCAGCAACAATGCTCCCATCCAGAACAATGTCACAGCTTCACGCTGTAAAAAGCCCTCGCGATCAGAAGCTGACAACCAGTCAACCAGTGATCCCATGAAACCAAACAGGGCGACTTCCGCAACAGCAATAAATGCGCCGAGTGCGGAAATGGCAAGAATCCATGGCCAGGCATCTTTGGTGTAATGCCAGCAAAAAGCGACAAACTCTTTGGGTGGCGCTATTTCGCCGCGTTCGGGAAACGGGTCAATGCGTTTTTCAAAATAGGAAAACATTGCAAATATCCTTTAGGGGGTCTTGTTTGATTTTCGGGTGTTGGTCAATGCGCACGCTTTGGTCACAGATTATTTGAGGAGATACCCCGGTATCAATGGGTGAGGGGGCAGGCGCAGATTTGGCATTGTTTTCCTGCGTGCAGCCTGACAGGACAAGCAACACCGGTGCAATAATGTGCGATCGGGTTTTTGAGGTGATAATAAACATGGTTCCTGTCCGGCTGGGGTTTGGGGGCCGGATAAGAAATTCAACAGGGTTGCTGTTTTATTTAACTAACCGACCAGGGTTGGATGCAGGGATCGCTGGCATTTGAATATGCGCTGAGACGAGGGGCATCAGGCGAGTGAAATAGTTCACCCAAAGGCCAAATCCCGCGAGGCGTTTAATGTTTAGCAAATAAGTCATAAGCGCCTCCCTTGGTTTGGCGTGGCCGGTTGATGAGATGTGGATACAGGTTTGGTTAATATTTATCAAGATGGATTGTTGGCGGGGGATAAATATGACCTAAGGGTGTGACAATCTGGCAACTATGTGAATACTCATGTATTAAACTTGAACAACATCACATCGCCATCTTTCACCAGATATTCCTTGCCCTCATCGCGTGCTTTACCTGCTTCTTTGGCGGGGATTTCGCCGCCCAGAGAAATATAGTCGTCATAGGCAATGGTTTGCGCGCGGATGAAGCCGCGTTCGAAATCGGTGTGGATGGTGCCAGCGGCCTGGGGGGCTTTGGTGCCTTTGGAAATGGTCCAGGCGCGGGTTTCTTTGGGTCCGGCGGTGAAGAAGGTGATAAGGTCGAGCAGTTCATAACCAGCGCGAATAAGGCGGTCGAGACCCGATTGAGCAAGGCCGTTCATCTCCAGGAATTCGGCTTGTTCTTCGCCGGTCAACTGAGCGATTTCCTCCTCGATTGCAGCG
>JAKISV010000058.1 GCA_021648425.1 Rhizobiaceae bacterium | reverse complement strand
TGTTTGAGTGCGCGAAGTCCGGGCAGATCGCCACCGGCATCAAGCAGGTTTTCACGGGCAACTTTTACATTCAACCCTCCCGAGCCCAGCCCTTTGTCAATCGGGCGCACATATAAAAGGACGATGTCGCAATTATCATGAGGGGAAAGGCATGCGGCAAATTTCACGGTGTCAAATGCCGCTTCGCTGCCATCAATACAGGCAAGAATACGAAACCTTGAGCGCCTTTGAGCGCGAATATTCGCCAGTGTTTTGCGAGCGATTTTTTCTGAACGTGCGGAAACAGATTTGCGTGAAAATAATCCCATCTAAAGCGCCTCCAGCCAGGGCCAGTAAAGGCGGGCGGCGAACAGCATTACGACGGTCGAAATTATCACCATGCGCCAGCCTACCTTGAGAAAGTCAGTGGTTTTCAGATATCCTGAAGCGTAGACGATCGTGCAGGCAGGGGTGCCAACTACAGTAAGATAGGCGAAAGCGGAAGAAACGGCGGTAATAAATCCAATGATTATCGGGCTTTCGCCGGAGACTTCAGCCAGGTTCAGCACAATGGGTCCAAGCACTGCCACTGCTGCACCATTTGACATGGTGTTGGTGACAACTGTGGTAAGTACGGATACGGCTGCCCACAATCCAATTCCCGCATCTGCGCCAAAGGGCACTAACAAAGTAAGGAAGTTTTCGGCAACCCATTGGGCGGCACCGGTATCTTTCATCTGAACGCCCAAAGATATGGCAGCGGCATACAATAATACCACGCCCCAGTTTACGCCGGAATTGACATCGTCCCAACGCACAAGTCCGGCAATCAGGAATGCAGAGGCGCCCAGGATGGCGATGATGCCCATACCATACTGGGTTGATAAAATGATCCAGCCATAAATCACCACCACAAAAATGGTAATCGACAAATAGTCAGCGGGTTTCATCGGACCTTCCAGCAATACCTGGGTTCTTAACCTGACACAGGCGCGCGACAGGTCTTTATATTCCGGTTTGAACACTGTCAGCAGAAGGGCGGTCACCAGGGGCAGTTGCAGGAGGAAAATCGGATAGGTGTAGGTCATCCATTTTGCATAGTCTACCAGATAGACCACCGTGTTGGGGTCATTTTCATTGTAGAAAAATTCTTTCCAGTAACCGATCATGATGGCGTTTCTGGCGCCACCTGAAGGCGTGCCGATACTGGCAATGGAGGCGCCATAGGAAATTGAAAACAACAGCACAGCGGCGAGGTTTCTTACCTTTTTTGGATCATCAGAGGTGAGCGTAATGAGCGTAACACCAACCGGCAGCATCATGGCGGCTACCGTGTGTTCGCCGATAAATGAGGCGAGCAGGCCCGAGACTACTGATATACCAAAGGCGATCATTACGGTTCGTGTGCCGGTAATGCGCACGATCAACCAGGCCAGACGTTTGTCGAGTTTTTGTTTGACCACAGCAACTGCGAGCATCAGGGAGCCCATGATAAATAAAACGGAATCAGTCATCAGCGAGCGGGCGACGGTTGTTGACTCAATCTCCATTAATATTACCTGACCCGATATTATCAGCAGGGCTACAGTCGGTAGCGGTATGGGTTCTGTCACAAACATAATGGTTGCCATAACAGACATCACGAGAACGATATGGCCTTCGCGGGTCAGACCATCGGGTGTGGGCAATTGCAGAAGAAATGCGCCAAGGGCCATGGCTATGAAGAACCAGCGCTTTTCCCAGAAATAATAGAGATTGATCTGGTCGCGCATGAGCAACCAGTTTTGATAACCCAGCAGGCGAAAACGCGTAAGGCCCTGAGGCTCGCGTGCCAGCAGGCTGTCGCTGGCAAGGTCAAATACTGCTGTTTTCATAGATTAGCTCGCGCAATCATTTTATGAATCGGCCCGTTCAGGTTTCCCCGTAGTGCCCGATCAGTTTATAGGGTCAGATGGCACCATTGAGTCAAGAACCGTATCGCGATGCGATGCTGCGGGCAAGGTTTGCCATTGCGAGTTGTATAACCGGCTGGTTTATCTATGGGTAATATGCCAAAAATTGAATGTTTTGACAATAAACTGTTCGCAGCACAATTTGACGCATCTGATTTTATTTGCGTGAGAACACAATTGTACCGATCTTGAACGGTTTTTTGGTCTTTTGATCGGTGCCTGAAAGAAGAATATCAAACCGGTTTTCGTTCTTGCCGGCTATTGTAACATAAATGGCGATATCTTCTTTGCTGACTTTGTCCCGGCCAACAAAATTCAGTTTCAATCTTTTTCCCCGCAGGCCTCCGGTAAATTTGTCGACACGCAGGAATGCGAGGCTCTTAAACAGCGAAGCTGAATATTTTTTTGAAGTTCCTGTTTGTTTAAGCCAGCCGTTCATTGGGATTAATACGCCGCCAACACTGCAATTTCCGGTGAGAAACAGCTTGGCAATTTTTTTATCTTTGCGGTTTAATAATCGACAACGCACGGCCTCTTCCTTTGCGCCGACACTGGATATGACAAATCCCTTGCCTCTCCAATTGCCGGTCAGGTCGTCAAAAAAATGATGTTCTGCAGCGAAAATATTGGTGGGGATAATCAAGCCGGCCACCAGCGCCAGCGAAACGGGGAGTGCCCATAGAGTTTTCACAGAATTCTCCTTAGTCAATCTGTTTACCCTGACGCCTCACACGCCCCAATGTGAATAGAAAAGACGGCATCTGGAAGATATCGGTTAATACAGCAAATACTAACGTTAATGTCACTACCGATGAAAAGATAGTAATGATTGGCAAATCGCTCAATAAAGTTATAGACAGCCCGGCTACAAGAATGAGTGTTGATGACAGCATCGCTGGTGAGACTTCTTCCAACGCATTTTTGACAGCAGTTTCCACATCATGTTTTTGGATTTCGAGCATGTGCTGGTTTACCAAGTGGATGGAGTTATCAACTGCTATGCCGAAGGCAACAGTCAAAGCGACGGTAATTGACATGTCCAGGGGTATGCCAAAAAGCCATAACATGATTTCAATCGAAATTATCGGCAATAGATTTGGAACCAGGCATGCCAATCCGAGGCGAAATGAGCGCGCGGCAGCCATAATAATAACAATTGACAGCAGTACCGCAGCCAGCAGGGAAATGCGCAAATTGTTCATCAAACGCGGGGCGACCACACTTGATAGTATGGGAAAGCCGGTCATTGTCACCTGGCCGTCAAGTTTTTCAGTTTTCAGCAGTGCGTTCAGGGTCTCCAGCTTTTCTCCCATCTGGCGGGCGGTAAAGCTGGCAGAAGAAAATATTGTAATCAGAATTTCACGACGGTCTTTGGAGATAAACCGGCTGGTCATATATTGGGGCAGTTCATCAATATCAGATTCTGAAATCTGGCCTCCCCCCTTGGCTACTTCAGAAGCGAAATCATCCAGGGAATAGGACGATGTTGAGGGGAAAACCTCATCGATACGTGCTTTGGCGCGATAAAATATATCACGGTTTTTCGGGTCCAGCATGGGCGTATCTTTGTCGAGTTTTATAATGGCAAACAGGGGTGTGGTGCCAGAAAAACGCTCATCAATGTAGGATTCACTTTTTGCCACGTCAGAACTTGTGGAAAGGTAGTCAATCAGCCGGAAGCGCGAATCGAGGTTGAAGTGAACAATCAGTCCGACAATGCAAATGGCAATTCCTGTGGCGACAATTGCGCGCGAGTGTTTCAACATGGCGATGGCGGGGCGTGCTACAATTGCCAATCCATCGGCCGGGTTGGAGCGCACTGTAAAGCCCAGTTTATCTGCCCAGTATATTGAAACCGGCAGGGCAACGATGACGGCAAAAAAACCAATTGCAATTGACAGTGCGCCGATGGTGCCAAGTTCTATCAAGCCGAAATTGCCGCTTAGTGTCAAAGAGGCCAGTGCCGCAGCTGTCGTAATCATAGCGAGTGCACAGGCGGGACCGACCGTTGTAATTGCCTCACTGATTGCAGACAGACCACCGATTTCGGGTTTTTTTACGCGGATGCGCGCCCATTTGAGATAGAGATGCAACGTGTCGGCAAAAACAATGACCAGCAGCAAAACCGGCAAGACGGTAGTGAGGAAGTTGAGGCTAATGCCTGCATGTCCCAATAGGCCCAGAAACCAGACCACGGATATTACAGGCGGGAAAACGCAAAGGAATACTGAAACGATATTCCTGAAAATAAAGAAAGCTATTATTGCACAAAGCAGTGCCGCAAGCGGTGCCAACAGGCTCATGTCGTTGATGATGCTTTGCACAAGATCTGCGCGAATGGCTGGTTGTCCGGCGATAGATATTTTGAAATCATCATCTGAAAATTCGGCAAGGACAGATCGATAGCTCTCAAGGGTTTCGCGGACATTTGAATCGGCCAGAGCTTCGGCTTTAGTATAAATTACAATCACGCCGGAATCGCGATTTGGTGACACCAGTGACTGGAAAGCCGGGGTGGTTTCATTCATGCGCTTGAGGAAAGTGTCAAGATCTGCCTGATCACTGAAACGTGCCGGCACTGTAGATTGCCAGCCACCGGCATTGATATCATAGGTAGCCAGGGAAAATGGCGACAGCACGCTTTCCACTTGCGGGGTGAACTGCAACTCAAATTGCAGGTCGCGGAATTTTTCAAATCCCTCGATGGTGCCTAGTTTGTCTGATGAAATGAGAACAATGGCGTCATTGTTGAAATCGCGGAAAGTTTTCAGCAGGTGATCATAGTCATCAAATTCGACCGAACCATCCCGCAATATTTCTATGTTATCACCGGAATAACCGAGTTTTGGAATGCCCGTGGCCGCCAGGATGGTTATTACAATGAGAACCATCGTTGTCATAACCGGAAACCGGATGGCCAGATGTCCAAGGCGTTCGGTTCCGAACCCGCTGATCATGAAGCTCCTCCCAGAACTTGAAAAAAGTGCTTAGCCACAAACGTCCATGCAGGCGGCTTTGGTTCGAAATAGTCAATCACGGCAAGTCAATACGAATCAAATCCCCAACGAATTTTTGCAATCATAAAGAAAATATCAAGCAATGTGAATCCTGATATTATGTCGAAAATGCGTCGGGTTGAATGCGCAGGTCGTTTAGACCTGAAAAACGCATGAGGCGATTCAATTCACTTTCGAATGCTGATTTGCGGGCATTTGACCATTTTACTTTTTCTTCCAGCCACAAGCGACGTACATTCAGACTGCTGTTTTTTCTATCTGCTTTCATATCGACGCGACCAATGAGGCGGTCACCTTGCAGGATGGGAAAAACGTAATAGCCATATTTGCGTTTTGCTTCCGGGACAAACACCTCGATGCGGTAATCAAAACCAAACAGAAACAGCGCGCGTTTGCGGTCGCGCAACAATGGATCAAACGGGCTTAGAATGCGCAGGCGTTTGGGAGGATCAGCAAGATCGGTAATCTCATCAAGGGTGCGTTGTTTGGTCCAGACCGGTTTACTTGTTGTGTTGTTGTGGGAACGGACTTCAATTTGAAGCAGGTCAGCGGCATTTTCTTCTACCCATGATTTTGCAATAGCGGGCTTTATCAGGCCCCAGAATGCAGCAATTTCACTGTGGGTGGCAAATCCCAGCCGTTCGAGTGCTGAAGAACAGGCCCAGTCGATAAATTGTTTGCTCGTAACGCTATCATTAAAGTGCTGTGGGGGTATCACCCGGTGGGCCAGATCGTAGGCCTTTTGAAAACCTATGCGGCTGGAAATGGCGGTTTCACCGGTGCGCCAGAGATATTCCAGGGCGATTTTGGAAGGGTGCCAGTCCCACCAGCCGGGTTTGGATTTATTATTGGTTTTGGCAGGTTTGAGTTCGCGCGCCAGGGTTGGGCCGTTTGTTTCCATTATTGTCAGCACGTCTTTAGAAATTTTGACAAAGCCCTTTCTGCCCCATTTCTCCCATCGCGCTGCAATAACAGTTTTTTGCTGTTCAAACTGATGTTTCCAGTAGGGATAGAATTTTGAAGGGATGATTGACGCGTCGTGTGTCCAGTTTTCAAACAGGCTGCGATCATCTTCCAGCAATTTATCGAGCATTGCATGTTTGAAAGTCTGGTGACGGGAGAACAAAATCAGATGGTGGGCTCGTTCAACAGTTCGAATGGAATCAACTTGCACAAAGCCGATTTTTTCAATCATGTTTTGAATATCAAATCTGCTGCAGGCAACAGCAGGGTTTGTGCATAATCCATGACGATGCAGAAATAACCTGCGTGCGGTTTTGTTGTCGATTTGAATAGTCATGAAATTTCGAGTTTTGATGGAAATTCGCTTATTGATTGCGAAATGCAATAGAGCAAAAACAATTGAATATTGCTAATGAAATCTATAGACACTGTATCCAACGGCATTCAAGTGCCAAATTTACCAGGGGCGCACAAGACGCTCTGGGAACAGAATTTACAGGGTTGGGTTAAATCTCCATGATCCGAATTGAGGCCGTGTCCAAACATTTTGGCGGATTGAAAGCTGTCGACAATGCCAGCTTTGAGGTGAAGACCGGCTCGATCACCGGGCTTATCGGGCCAAATGGTGCGGGCAAAACGACGCTTTTTAATATCATCGCTGGTCTTTATACGCCCACGTTTGGTAAAATTATTCTCGATGGTGATGATGTCACCGGGCTGAAGCCGCATGAGTTGTTTGGCAAAGGCCTGTTGCGCACTTTTCAGATTGCTCATGAATTTTCCAATCTGAGTGTTGTTGAAAACCTGATGATGGTGCCTGACAACCAATTGGGAGAAAACATCATCAGTTCGTGGGTGCGGCGCGGGGCGGTTGCCGAACAGGAAGCTACCATTCGCGATAAAGCCAACGAAGTGATCGATTTTCTCAAAATCTCACATTTGCGCGATGAGGTTGCCGGTAATCTTTCCGGCGGTCAGAAAAAGCTGCTCGAATTGGGGCGCACGATGATGGTTGATGCCAAAGTGGTATTGCTGGACGAAGTGGGAGCCGGCGTGAACCGCACTTTGCTCAGGGAAATAGGTGATGCGATATTGCGACTTAATCAGGAGCGTGGTTACACATTCTGCATGATTGAGCATGATATGGAGTTTATTTCACGGTTGTGCGATCCGGTGATTGTTATGGCTGAAGGGGGCGTTTTGGCGCAGGGTACGGCGCACGAAGTTCGAAACAATGAAGAAGTTATCGAAGCCTATCTGGGGCGGGGTTTGAAGAAAAAGCGTAAAAAAACATCGGGAGTGAATTCACGATGAGTTTTCTGATTGGCGAAAACCTTACCGGTGGCTATGGCGGAGCGGATATCCTCAAGGGTTGCACGATTGGTGTGGAAAAGGGTGAAATTGCTGTGATTGTCGGCCCTAACGGGGCGGGGAAATCGACAGCGATGAAGGCGATGTTGGGGATGCTCAAACTGAACGGCGGCAGCGTGAAACTGGGTGGCGAAGATATTACCTCAATTTCACCCCAGGCGCGTGTCGCCAAGGGCATGGCTTTTGTGCCGCAGACAGGTAATGTTTTTACCGGCATGAGCGTGGAAGAAAACCTCGAGATGGGGGCTTTCCTGCGCGATGATGATATTTCGGGCACTATGGAACAGGTATTTGAGTTATTCCCGATATTGAAAGAAAAACGCGCGCAGTCGGCTGGTGAACTCTCCGGCGGTCAACGCCAACAGGTGGCAGTTGGCCGCGCGCTGATGACCAGGCCAGCGGTTTTAATGCTGGATGAACCCACAGCGGGCGTGTCGCCGATAGTGATGGATGAATTATTCGACAGAATATTAGAGGTGCGCGAAACCGGCGTGGCAATTTTGATGGTGGAGCAGAATGCCCGCCAGGCGCTGGAAATTGCGGATCATGGTTATGTGCTGGTGACCGGTGAAAACCGGTTCACCGATACGGGCGAAGCATTGCTGGATAATCCGCAAGTGCGCAAATCGTTTTTGGGCGGGTAAGATGGGATTGATGCAATGACAGATTTTCTCAATGCCATCGTACTGTTCAGCAATTTTGTGTTGGTGCCTGGCCTTGCTTACGGTTCGCAACTGGCTCTGGGTGCACTTGGGGTAACGCTGGTATTTGGCATATTGCGTTTTGCCAATTTTGCCCACGGCGACACGATGGCCTTTGGTACAATGATCACAATTTTGATTACCTGGTGGTTTCAATCAATGGGCATCAATTTCGGCGTATTGCCCACGGCTTTGCTGGCGCTGCCCTTTGGTGTGGTGCTGACTGCGCTGTTTGTGGTTGGCACTGACAGAGTGGTTTATCGTTATTACCGGGAGCGAAAAACCGAGCCGATAATTATCGTTATGGTGTCGGTGGGTGTGATGTTCGTGATGAACGGGCTGGTGCGTTTTATCATTGGGCCTAACGATCAACGATTTGCCGATGGTCAGCGGTTTTTGATAAAGGCACGCGAATTCAAGGAAATGACCGGGTTGGATGAAGGGCTGGCGATACGTAGTTCACAGGCTTTGACCGTAGTGGTTGCTGTTGTTCTGGTGGCGGCATTATTTTGGTATTTGCAGAAGACCAAAACCGGCAAGGCAATGCGTGCTTTCTCCGACAATGAGGATCTGGCGCTGTTATCTGGTATTGACCCTGACAAAATTGTACGGGTCACCTGGATTATCGCTGCAGCACTGGCAACCATTGCCGGGGTGCTGTACGGGCTGGATAAAAGCTTCAAACCCTTCACCTATTTCCAGCTGCTGCTGCCAATGTTTGCAGCGGCAATTGTCGGCGGTATAGGGCAGCCCGTGGGTGCAATAGTTGGCGGGTTTGTGGTGGCATTTTCCGAAGTGACGATTACCTATGCCTATAAAAAATTTCTGATTTATCTGCTGCCAAATGAATGGGCGCCAAGTGGTTTGATGCAATTACTTTCGACTGATTATAAATTCGCCGTGTCATTCATCATTCTGGTTGTGGTGTTGTTGGTGCGACCGACCGGGATTTTGAAAGGGAGGCTGTTTTAGTGAACCTGTTGCAAAACCCATCGCTACGCGCCGTGCTGGCCTTTTCTATAATGGCGGGATTGCTGGTTACAGTTGGCGTCTATCAGTCCTGGTCATTGGCCCTGACAATCCTGAACCTTTGTATAATCTCCTCCATTATGGCCCTTGGAGTGAATATTCAGTGGGGTTATGCTGGATTATTTAACGTGGGAACGATGGGGTTTGCAGCACTTGGGGGCGTGGCGGCTGTGTTGATTTCCAAGGCGCCGGTGGCGGAAGCATGGGCAGTGGGTGGCGTAAATTTATTGCTGGCGGGGGTGATGGTGCTGGTTACGATTGGCGCAATGGTGGTTGTGCGTCGCGTAATGGCGAAAGGCACGATGCAGTTTTTGGCAATGTTTGCCACCGGGCTTGCCGGGTATTTTCTTATTCGAACGTTTTATGATCCGGCGGTGACATCAATTGAAGCCGTTGATTCCGCGCGGTTTGGTTATTTGGGCGGGCTTGGATTACCTATCATAATATCCTGGCCGATAGGCGGGTTGTTTGCTGCCGGGGCAGCGTGGATTGTCGGCAAAGTGGCCCTTGGGCTGCGCTCTGATTATCTGGCGATTGCCACGCTTGGGATTTCTGAGATTATCGTTGCGGTACTGAAAAATGAGGATTGGCTGACGCGTGGCGTAAAAAACGTTTCCAGTCTGCCACGGCCGGTTCCATTTGAGATTAATCTGCAGGTTTCACCACAATTCATCGGATGGGTTGAATGGTTTCATGCGTCAACATTGGCCGGCATTGCGGACGGGGAACGCGTCGCTGCACTGAAACAGATGACTATTGAAGCCTCGACGATATTTGTCAAAATCAGCTATGCCGGGTTATTTTCAATAGTTCTGATTTTTATCCTGATGCTGAGTGTATTGGCGCTTAATTCCCCCTGGGGGCGAATGATGCGGGCCATTCGTGATAATGAAACTGCTGCAAGCGCGATGGGTAAAAATATCACCCGTAGCCATTTACAGATATTTATTCTTGGTTCAGCGGTTGTTGGTATTGCCGGAGCTATGCTGACAACGCTGGACGGGCAGTTTACGCCTGGTTCCTATAATCCGCTGCGGTTTACCTTTCTCATCTGGGTGATGGTGATAATCGGCGGTTCGGGCAATAATCTGGGTTCAGTGATTGGTGGTTTTTTAATCTGGTTCATGTGGATTGAAGCGGAACCGGTCGGTAATTATCTGATGGAGTTTGTCACGTCAGGCATGGACGAAAACAGTGCGCTGCGAAATCACCTGTTGGATAGCGCGCAACATATGCGGCTGTTTGTTATGGGGCTGATATTGCTGATTGTGCTGCGATTTTCACCCGGTGGGATATTGCCGCAGCGCGTTAAGCGTAGTGAGAGTTAGATCGCAGCTTTGCAGATTCATGGTTGTGAAGTGCTTAAAGCGGCATTATGCTGGAATCTGACGAAGTTTTGCGGGGTCATCTGAGCCTGCTTCCACAAGACATTGGCAGGTTTCTATCTGCGATGTCCAACAACACGTATATGAGTAACAGGGAGTGAACTAATGAAAAAATTGCTATTGGCGACCACCATACTGGCGGGTCTGTCTGCTTCTGCATTTGCAGGAGAAGATGAAATCAAGATGGGCATTATTCTAGGCTTTACCGGCCCCATTGAATCATTGACACCAGGAATGGGTGACAGCGCTGAACTGGCGTTTAAAGAAGCATCTGATTCCGGCATTTTGCTGGGTGGTAAAAAGATTGTCGCTATTCGCGCCGATTCAACCTGTATTGATGCTGCTGCTGCAACTGCTGCAGCCGAGCGTCTGGTAACAGCCGATGGCGTTGTTGCTATCATGGGTGCTGATTGTTCGGGTGTAACTACTGCGATTGTGAACAATGTTGGCGTACCAAACGGCGTGGTGATGATTTCACCTTCGGCCACATCACCGGCTCTTTCAACCATTGAAGACAAAGGCAATTTCTTCCGCACTGCACCATCAGATGCGCGTCAGGGCGTTGTTCTGGCAGACATCGTGCTGGGCCGTGGCATTAAAGAAGTAGCGATTACCTATACCAACAATGACTATGGTAAAGGCCTGTCGGAAGCATTCTCCAACGCGTTTAAAGCCAAGGGTGGAACGATTACAATCACTGCCGCTCATGAAGATGGCAAAGCTGATTATTCAGCTGAGGTTGGTGCATTGTCTGCTTCCGGCGCAAAAGAGCTTGTTGTATTTGGTTATCTTGACCAGGGCGGCAAGGGCATTGTGCAATCTTCAATTGATTCTGGTGCATTCAGCCGGTTCATCTTTGCCGATGGCATGATTGGCCAAGCTATTGTTGATGCAATTGGTGATGATCTGATTGGCTCATTTGGTACAGCACCAGGTGGTGACAATGATGGCGCTGCCAAGTTCCTGGAAATCGCCAAAGGCAAAGTTGCCAGCGATGGCAAAGGTCCTTTTGATGGCAACTCCTATGATGCTGGCGCACTGATTGCCCTGGCAATGCAGGCTGCCGGTTCCATGGATCGTGCTGCAATTCAGGCTAAAGTGATGGAAGTCGCTAATGCGCCGGGTGAAAAAATCAATCCCGGCGAACTTGCCAAAGGTCTGAAAATTCTGGCTGAAGGCGGCGACATTGATTATGTTGGTGCTACCGATGTTGAATTCAACGATGTTGGTGAAGTGTTTGGTGCTTATAAAGAGCTCGAAGTTGTTAAAGGCAAATTCGACACCATAAAAATCCACTAAGCCGGACGGTTTATAACAAACTGATAATGTCCGGCAGCGGAGCGGTTGCCGGACATTTTTTTATTGAATTTGCAAGCAGGAAATTGCCATGGCAATAGATGTTGAGTTTACAAAAATGAATGGCCTTGGCAATGAGATTATTGTTGCTGATATGCGTGGACGTGCGGATAAAATATCTTCGCAGGCGGCAATTGAACTGGCGGCGTCAGAGGGGGCATCGTTTGAGCAGATTATGGAATTGCGTGATGCGTCTGTTAATGGCGCTGATATGGATTTGCGCATTCTCAACAGTGACGGCTCGCTGGCACAAGCCTGCGGAAATGGAACAAGGTGTGTTGTGTCCTGGCTTGCGCACAAGGGCGCTGGCAGACAATTTGTGTTCAAGACAGAAGGTGGCCTGCTGCACGCAGAATTATTGGGCGATGATAATATCAGCGTTGATATGGGAGTGCCGAAATTTCACTGGCAGGATATACCACTGGCAGAAGAATTCTCTGATACGACCAGAATAGAGTTGCAGATCGGGCCGATTGATGCGCCGGTTCTACATTCGCCAAGCGTTGCCAATATCGGCAATCCGCACTGTATTTTCTGGATTGAGGATGATGTGTGGGAATATGATCTTGAACGGTTTGGTCCGTTGCTGGAAAATCATCCGATTTTTCCGGAGCGCGCCAATATTTCACTTGCCCGCGTGGTATCGCGCGATCTCATTGAAATTCGAACCTGGGAACGCGGTGGCGGGTTGACCCGCGCCTGTGGATCAGGTGCCTGTGCCACACTGGTTTGTGCGGTGCGAAAAAATTACACCGATCGAATTTCCACGATCAGGGTTCCTGGTGGTGATCTGAAAATCGAGTGGCGTGATGATGATCATGTTATCATGACAGGGCCGACACAATTTGAGTTTTCCGGGCGCCTTGACGCGCAAAGCGGAGAATATCTTGCTGAGGACAATGTGCCAGTGACATGACAATCGGGGATAAAACACCTGCATCAATTGAAGTTCTGACATTCGGTTGTCGGTTAAATTCCTACGAGTCCCAGGTGATGGTGCGCGAGGCGAAAAAGGCCGGACTTGGGGCACTTGAAGGTGGTGCGGTGCTGGTCAATACCTGCGCGGTTACCGCAGAAGCTGTAAGACAGGCGAAGCAGGCGATCAGAAGAGCGCGTCGCGAACGACCGGGTGCAAAAATCATTGTTACCGGATGTGCGGCGCAAACCAATCCAGGCAGTTTTGGCGATATGGATGAAGTTGATCTGGTGCTTGGCAACGAAGAGAAACTTCAATCTGCCTCTTACCGGGCATTGCCTGAATTCGGCGTCAATGACACGGAAAAAATCCGGGTGAATGACATCATGAGCATTCGCGAAACTGCTTCTCACATGATTGATTATGTGGCGGGCAGGGCGCGGGCGTTTGTGCAGGTGCAAAATGGCTGTGATCACCGTTGTACTTTTTGTATTATTCCCTATGGCAGGGGTAATTCGCGCTCAGTGCCGATGGGGGCGGTGGTGGAGCAGGTGAAAAGGCTGGTTGGCAATGGTTATGGTGAGGTGGTGATAACCGGGGTGGATACTACTTCCTACGGTGCGGATTTACCCGGTAATCCAAGCCTGGGGGAGTTGGTGCAAAAGATACTGCACCATGTGCCGGATCTCAAACGGTTGCGGCTTTCTTCCATTGATTCAATTGAGGTGGATGAACCGTTGCTGGAGGCAATTGCCGGTGAGCAACGTTTTATGCCGCATCTGCATTTATCGCAGCAGTCGGGTGATGACATGATCTTAAAACGCATGAAGCGGCGTCACTTACGCGATCATTCAATTGAGTTCTGCCAGCAGGTGCGCGCACTTCGCCCGGACATGGTTTTTGGTGCGGATTTAATTGCTGGTTTTCCCACCGAAAATGAAGCGATGTTTGAAAACACGCTGGCGATTATTGATGAATGCGGCTTTACCCATTTGCATGTTTTCCCCTATTCATCGCGCGAAGGGACACCTGCCGCGCGAATGCCGCAACTGGAAAAAGCTATCATTAAGCAGCGCGCCGGGCGTCTTCGACAAAAGGGTGATGAAGTTTTGAAGCGCCATTTGGACGGATTGATCGGGCGTGAGGTGGAACTACTGGTAGAGCGCGGCAATCGCGGACATCTGGCAGATTTTACTGCGGCAATAATTGATGATTGTAATGGTGGAGAAATTGCGCCGGGTACA
>JAKISV010000057.1 GCA_021648425.1 Rhizobiaceae bacterium | reverse complement strand
GCCATAGCTGGCAATCAGGGCATTAGCGGCGTCTGCAAAAACATCGGCAACGGCGATCAGGCTTGCGTTGCGATTTGAAGTAACCGCCTGGGCGTGGACCTGACCAATACGTCCTGCGCCCAGCAGGGCAAATTGAATTGTCATAATGTGGAACCTTTGTTCAAATTTCAATGCGGGTTTGCGTTCGCGCCGCGTTGGCAATTGCGTGGATGACCTTTTCAAATTCCAGGGCATCGGCAAAATCGGGGTGGGCCGCCTGCCCGGCGGCAATCGAGGTCAAAAACGCCGCAGCTTCGATGGGCTTGAGCTCGTTAAAACCCAGTTGGTGACCTGGTGCAGGAACAAACGCACCAAACGGGAAATGGGCCGGGCCGCTCAAAATGGTTTTGAACCCCTGCTCTGCCACACTTCCCTCATTGATGTAGATCTGCAATTCATTCATGCGTTCCTGGTCAAAACAAATCATACCCTTTGTGCCATGAACCTCAAAGGCCAGGCGGTTTTTTCGCCCCCAGGCCGAGCGCGATGTGGAAATTGACCCATGTGCACCATTTGAAAACCGGACCAGAGCGGTTGCAGTATCTTCATTTTCAACATTTGCCCGCCCGCTACCATCTGCCAGTGGCCGTGTCTTGTGGATCGTCTGCATGTCGGCAATCAGGCTTTCAATCGGGCCTGCAAGTCCCCAGGCCATGGAGACAAGATGGCAACCCATATCACCCAAAGCGCCAAGGCCAGCCTCTGAAAGTTTTGCCCGCCAACTCCAGGCCAGGTCTGGATCAGCTTGATAGTCTTCATCAACCCAACCTCGAAAATGTACGACATCGCCAATAAAACCGCCCTCGACCAGTCGTTGTGCATGTGTAAAGGCAGGGTTCTTGATATAATTGTAACCCACCATGGTTTTGACCCCGGCGCTCTTAGCGGCATTGGCCATCTCTATGGCTTCATTCAATGTCAGGGAGAGGGGCTTTTCACAATAGACATGCTTGCCCGCTGCAATAGCTGCCAATGCCATCTGGTGATGAAGGTGATTTGGAGTGGTTATGGAAACCAAATCGATACGCGGATTATTTACGAGCGCTTTCCAGTCATCTGTAGCGTGTGCAAAATTGAACTGTTGTGCCATATTCTGTGCTCTTTCCAAGGGTGTATCGCACAACATTTCCAGACGCGGCGTTGGCACATCGCCCATTACAGCCTTGACGGCACCAAAAGCCAGCGCATGGGCCTTGCCCATAAAGCCCGTACCAATGAGGCCGATTCCAATACCTTTGATATCAATGTTGTTTTTCATTGTTTGCTTTCGTTTTTTTCTAAAATAGACTATTCATTTCATACTGTGATTTATATGGCACCAGTATGTTGTCAAAGGAAAGCTTATTATGCAAACCGGGTCTGCACCAAAAACAATTGACGAGTTTCATGAACGACTGCACGAAGTTTCCGGAAGTATGCCCAAGAGGTTGAAACAGTGTGCTGATTATATTGCCGCCAATACGGAAATTATCGCGGTTTCAACAGTGGCTGAGCTTGCGGAGGGCGCGGGGGTTCAACCTTCTGCGTTTATCCGGTTTTGCAAGCTGTTGGGTTTTTCCGGATTTTCTGAATTGCAGCGCTTGTTTCGTGCGATTTATGCAGAACGTTGGCCCGATTATACCACGCGTCTTGAAAAGCTGAAAGAAGAAGGTGCAGGCAGTCCGTCATCTTTGTTGGCAGAATTCGTGGAGGCAGGTTATTCTTCGCTCGAAAACCTTGCCAGAACTGTGGATTCAAAGGTGTTGAGCGATGCCGTGCAAATATTATCCAAAGCACGGATGATCCATATTGTCGGATTGCAACGGGCATTTCCGGTAGCTGCTTATCTCGCCTATGCCTTTGAAAAGATGAGCACTCCGGCCATGCTACATGATGGGGTCGGCAGTCTCGATCACCGTCATGCAATTCGTTCCGGCGATGTGTTGATTGCGATAACATTTTCCCCCTATTCGGCGGTCACGCTTGAGCTTGCTGAATATGCAAGATCCCAGGGTTGCCCGGTCGTTGCCATTACGGATTCAGTAAACAGTCCTTTGCGTGATCTTGGTGCGCACGTGTTGACCGTCATGGAGGTGGATTTCGGAAAATTCCGTGCTCTTTCTGCTTCCTTGTCGCTGGCGATCACAGTTGCTGTTGGTGTTGGCGCGGTTCAAAAAAAATAGAAAATGGAAAATATAGTTGATATTGAGTTAATAATGGAATATAAATATCAACACCCGAAACTAGGGAAGGTGCAGCTTGGATTGTTATCAGGCGGCATTGATTTTTAAGAAATATAAGGGCTACCGTTGAGTTGTTGGTGCATTTCAGTTGGTTTTTGCCCTGAAGGAGGAATAAATGAAAAAGATTCTATCGATATTGGCAGTCGGTCTGGTTGCATTTGCAACGTTTGCCGCACCTGCTTTTGCAGAAAAACACGAAAGATTTGTTCTAATCAGCCATGCGCCTGACAGCGACAGTTGGTGGAATACGATCAAAAATGCGATCCAGGTGGCTGGCAAACAAATGAATGTCACTGTTGAATATCGCAACCCGGCAACCGGGGATCTGGCAGATATGGCGCGTATTGTTGAGCAAACTGCGGCATCAAATCCTACTGGTATCATTGTAACTATTGCAGATTTCGACGTTCTTGAGGGGCCGATCAGGGCTGCCATCGACAAGGGCATTCCTGTCATAACGATCAATTCAGGGAATTCTGAGCAATCGGAGGAACTTGGTGCGCTTATGTATATCGGACAGCCTGAATATAACGCCGGGCTTGAGGCCGGCAAAAGAGCAAAAAAGGCAGACGTTAAATCTTTCCTGTGCGTCAATCATTTCATTACCAATCCTGTTTCGGTTGAGCGCTGTCAGGGGTTTGCAGATGGACTGGGTGTTCCGCTCGGAAACCAGATGATCGATTCCGGGCAGGATCCTGCGGAAATCAAGAACAAAGTGCTGGCGTATCTGTCAGCAAATCCGGAAACGGATGCAATTCTTTCGCTTGGACCTACCTCTGCACATCCTGCTCTTGCTGCAATCGACGAAAATGGCATGGCGGGAGAAATATATATGGCAACATACGATCTGTCTGACGAAATTGCAGTTGCAGTTAAAAAAGGAACGATTGCCTTTGCAATTGATCAGCAGCCATACCTGCAGGGCTATATGGCCGTTGTCGTTTTGACAAACTATGCGCGCTATGGCGTATTGCAATCCGGCGATATTAAGTCAGGTCCCGGCTTTATCACCAAGGACAACATTGCACTGGTTGAGAAGTATGCCGGGAAATACCGCTAGGTTTTCCTGCCCGACTTAACCACCAGAAAAACAGTGGAAAGGGCATCTTCGTATGAAGTTGCCCTTTCCTTTCATTCAGAAAGTGACGCCGGGATTAATGGGAGGAATGACCAATGGCTGATGAGAGGCTAATACAAACTTCGAAATTGCGAAAATTGATGATGCGACCGGAGCTTGGCGCCATCGCCGGGACAGTGCTGGTGTTCATGCTCTTTCTCGCCATTGCACGCGACAGCGGTATGTTCTCACCGGAAGGCATCCAGAACTGGACCGTTGTTTCTGCTCAGTTTGCCATTATTGCCGTCGGAGCGGGCCTGTTAATGATTGCGGGTGAATTTGATTTGTCTATTGGCTCTATGATCGGTTTTTCAGGCATAGTGATTGCCATTTTATCTGTGCAAATGGGTTGGCCGGTGTGGATGGCTATAATAGCTGCGTTTTTACTGTCTGTAATGATTGGTGCATTCACCGGTTATCTGGTAATCAAAACAGGGCTGCCAAGTTTTATTGTCTCGCTTGGGTTCCTTTATATTCTCCGTGGCCTCACAATCTGGCTGTCGATCCTGACCACCCAGAAAACCATCATTGGCGGAGTGAAGCAGGTGGCAGAGGGCGACTGGCTGGCATTCCTGTTTGGCGGCAAGATATTCACCGGATTATTTCAATGGTTTGGTGATATGGGATGGATTTCGACCTTTGTTCGCGGTGCGCGTAAAGGGCAACCGGTTGTTGAGGGGATTCCTATGCTTGTTGTGTGGGCTCTTGTGCTCATTATATTTGGTCACTGGTTGCTGACAAAAACCAAATTCGGCAACTGGATATACGCATCAGGAGGTGATGCCCAGGCGGCGCGTTATGTGGGCGTGCCGGTCAACCGGGTCAAGATCCTGATGTTCATGTTCACCGCATTTTGTGCCACGGTTCTGGCCACCGCTCAGGTGATGGAATTTGGTTCGGCAGCAGCGGATCGCGGGTTACTCAAGGAGTTTGAGGCGATCATTTCGGTAGTTATCGGAGGGGCGCTCTTAACCGGCGGTTATGGCTCGGTGATTGGAGCGGCACTGGGAGCGCTGATCTTTGGTGTAGTGCAGCAGGGGCTGTTCTTTGCCGGGGTCGAGAGTTCGCTGTTTCGTGTATTTCTGGGAACAATCCTGATTGTTGCAGTTATCATGAACACGTATGTTCGCCGCATGATTACAGGAGAACGCTGATGTCCAGTCCCATTCTTGAAATGCATGATATTGCCAAACATTTTGGGCCGGTCATTGCACTTGCCGGTGTTTCTTTTGATGTTCGTCCGGGAGAATGCCACTGCCTTCTTGGTGACAACGGGGCGGGCAAATCAACCTTCATCAAAACCATGTCCGGTGTACACAAGCCAACGTCAGGCACTATAAGTTTCGAAGGCAAGCCGATGCAGTTTGACAGTCCGCGCGATTCGATGAATGCAGGTATTGCCACCGTCTATCAGGATCTTGCCATGATTCCGCTGATGTCGGTTACCCGAAATTTCTGGATGGGTCGTGAACCGGAAAGGCGGTTTGGCCCACTAAGGCTTTTGGATTTTGAAAAAGCCAACAAAATCACCATGGAAGAAATGAAGAAAATGGGTATCAGTCTGCGCGAACCCGAACAAGCGGTAGGCACATTGTCGGGTGGGGAAAGACAGGCGGTAGCGATTGCCAGAGCCGTCTATTTCGGTGCGAAAGTACTGATCCTTGATGAACCGACTTCGGCCCTGGGAGTTAGACAAACCGCCAATGTACTGGCTACCATCGACAAAGTGCGGAAAAGTGGCATAGCCATTGTTTTTATCACTCACAATGTACGACATGCCATGGCTGTGGGAGACCGGTTTACCGTTCTCAATCGGGGAAAGACCCTCGGTACGGCCATGAAAGGCAAGGTTACACCAGAAGAACTGCAGGACATGATGGCAGGTGGGCAGGAACTGGCAATACTTGAAGGCTCGACTGACGGAACCGTTTGACCATGAATATTGATGTCATAACCATCGGCCGCTCTTCCGTTGATCTCTACGGCTCGCAGGTTGGCGGTCGTCTCGAGGACATGCGGTCATTCAATAAGTATATTGGTGGCTCTCCCACCAATATTGCCACCGGAAGCGCCCGGCTGGGTTTGAAGTCGGCGCTCATAACCCGGGTTGGTGATGAACCGATGGGGCGATTTGTTCGCGAACAACTGATTGCAGAAGGAGTCAATGTGGAAGGGGTCAAGACCGACCCTGACCGGCTGACCGCCCTGGTTTTGTTGGGTATTCGTGATGATGAGCAGTTTCCCCTCATTTTCTACCGGGAAAACTGTGCCGATATGGCCCTTTGCGAGGCGGATATTGAGGAGAGTTTTATTCGCCGCGCAAAAAGTGTGGTTGTTACCGGCACCCATCTTTCGCACCCCGATACGGAGAATGCGGTTTTGAAGGCGCTGGCCATTGCGCGAAGTAATAAGATTAAAACTGCACTCGATATAGATTACCGCCCAAACCTTTGGGGTCTGTCTGGCCATGACGATGGCGACAACCGGTATATTGAATCCCAAAGAGTCAGTGAAAAACTCCAATCAACACTTCACCTTTTTGACCTGATTGTAGGAACGGAAGAAGAATTTCATGTGGCTGGCGGTTCGACTGATATTATTAAAGCCCTGAAAAAAGTCCGTAGCCTGACCCGGGCAACCCTGGTCTGCAAGCGCGGTCCGATGGGCGCGTCGGCATTTGTTGCAGACATTCCCGACACTCTTGAAGAAGGGATGTCCGGGCCCGGATTTGAGGTTGAGGTTTTCAATATACTGGGGGCAGGCGATGGTTTTATGTCCGGCCTGCTCAAAGGTTGGCTGGACAATGAAGACTGGCAAACCAGTCTGAAATACGCTAATGCGTGCGGAGCATTGGCGGTCTCGCGCCACGGATGTACACCTGCATACCCAAGCTGGATTGAGCTGCAATATTTTCTCAAAAATGGCTCAAGTAATTTGGCTGTTCGCAAAGACGCAATTCTGGAACATCTTCACTGGTCCACCAACCGTCGAAAAGACTGGCCAGATTTGAAAGTATTTGCCTTTGACCATCGAAGTCAAATGGAAGAACTGGCAGACAATGCAGGCGCAAACAGAAGGCGTATCGGCGAATTCAAGAAATTGTGCCTTGGAGCCGCTATACAGGTGGCTCAAAGCCAAGACGGTTTTGGCATTCTTTGCGACAGTCAATTGGGTCAAGGTGCGCTATATGATGCTGCTGAAACAGGGCTTTGGATTGGACGTCCGGCTGAATTACCCGGATCAAGACCTTTACAACTGGAACCAGAACTTGGTCTCGATTTCGGCAATCTGGCCGAGTGGCCGCAAGACCACGTGGTCAAGGTTCTGTGTTTTTATCACCCCGATGATGATGTCGAAACCAAAACCCGGCAAGAGGAAGTACTGATCCGGTTGTTTGCCGCCAGCCGACGTAACGGTCTGGACTTCTTGCTGGAGATAGTTCCATCCAAGGTCGGGGAGTGCACTAATGACACTGCCGCACAGATTATTCACCGGTTCTACGATATTGGTATCTACCCCGATTGGTGGAAACTTGAACCTATGAAAAATAACAAAGCCTGGGAAATTACATGCGCGGCTGTGTCAGAAAATGATCCCCATTGTCGTGGTATCGTCGTTCTTGGCCTTGATGCGTCGATGGCACATCTGGCGGACAGTTTTGCCAGTGCTGCCAGGCATGAACTGGTAAAAGGCTTTGCCATTGGCCGAACAATATTTGGGGCAGCAGCCAAAGCATGGTTTGCAGATGAGATCAATGACCGTCAGGCGATTGACATGATGAGCCAGAATTACGCAAGGCTTTGCAAGCTATGGGACAATGCAAAAACCGCAAAAGGTGAAGCTGCATGAGCACCTTCAGATTGACCGCAGCGCAGGCATTGATCCGATATATCTGTGTTCAACTAAATGAAGAGAGCGAACCGTTTCTTGCCGGTTGCTGGGCTATATTCGGGCATGGCAATGTCGCCGGGCTTGGCGAAGCACTTTATGAGGCGGGTGATGCCTTCCCCACCTGGCGCGGACACAACGAGCAGACCATGGCCCATTCAGCCATTGCCTATTCCAAGGCGCTCAATCGTAAGCGGGCTATGGCGGTGACCACTTCCATCGGGCCGGGAGCGACCAATCTGGTGACGGCTGCCGCACTTTCCCATGTAAACCGGTTGCCGGTACTTTTGCTTCCCGGCGATGTCTTCGCCAACCGGGCGCCTGATCCTGTGTTGCAGCAACTCGAGGATTTTGGCGATGGTACATTAAGTGTCAATGATACTCTGAAGCCGGTTAGCCGCTATTTTGACCGTATCACCCGCCCGGAGCAATTGCTGACGGCGTTACCGCGAGCATTCACAACCATGACGGATCCGGCGCTATGCGGCCCGGTAACGCTTGCCATGTGTCAGGATGTGCAGGCCGAAGCCTATGACTGGCCGGAGACATTTTTTCAGCCCCGTACCTGGCACCAGCGTCGCCCACAACCGGATGAACGGGAACTTGCGTTGGCTGTTGCGGCGATTAATGGGGCAAGGAAACCGCTGATCATTGCCGGTGGTGGTATCCATTACTCCGGTGCGACCAGTGAACTGCAAAAATTTGCCGAACGCCACCAGATACCGGTCAGCGAAACACAGGCGGGGAAATCTGCCCTTGCCTTTGACCATCCGCTTAATCTCGGGGCCATTGGTGTTACCGGCACTTCATGTGCCAATGGTGTTGCCGCTGATGCCGATCTTGTCATTGCTGTTGGCACCAGATTGCAGGATTTCACCACCGGCTCCTGGGCGCTGTTTCAAAACCGGCAGCGCAGATTATTGTCAATCAATATTGCAGCCCACGACAGCGAAAAGCATCGGGCAATTGCCCTTGTTGGCGATGCGCGTGTAACGATTGAAGCCCTTGACAAGGCGCTTGGAGATTACCGGGCCATTGCACCAGAAAATGGATTGAAGGAGCGTTGGACCAGGGAAGTTGTCGCAGTCACTTCACTACCGCAAGGAAACCAGCTTCCATCCGATGCCCAGGTCATCGGGGCGGTTCAGCGTTCGCTGGAGCCGGATGCAATCGTGGTTTGCGCTGCAGGCGGACTACCGGGCGAATTGCACAAATTGTGGAACGCCAGCCTGCCAAACACTTATCATGTCGAATATGGATATTCCTGCATGGGATATGAAATCGCCGGTGGACTAGGGGTCAAGATGGCGCGCCCGGATCGGGAAGTCGTGGTTATGGTTGGTGACGGTTCTTATATGATGGCCAATTCGGAACTGGCCACATCGGTCATGCTTGACCTCAAGATTATTGTTGTGGTTCTCGACAATCGGGGATTTGGCTGTATCAATCGTCTGCAAGTTGCAACGGGAAATGAAAGCTTCAACAACCTGCTGGATACGGCACGTCATGAGACACCTTCAAACATTGATTTTGCCGCCCATGCCGCATCAATGGGTGCCATCAGTGAAAAAGTTTCATCCATTGATGAACTGGAACTGGCGATGGCAAGGGCAGGAAACTCCAGCCGCTCCCATGTTATTGTCATTGATACAGACCCGATGCAATCAACAGATGCAGGCGGTGCCTGGTGGGATGTGGCGATACCCCAGGTATCAACTCGAACAGCGGTCAATGAGGCCTATAAAAGCTATCAGAATAACTTGAAACACCAACGTCTGACCGACTGACAGGGAAAATGATGATTAAATATGGCACAAATCCCATTGCGTGGTCGAACGATGACGACCAGACACTGGGTGTGGATATTCCGCTTGAACAATGCTTGCGCGAAGCACAGAAAATTGGCTTTGACGGCATCGAAAAGGGCCACAAGTTTCCAACCGATGCCAATGATCTTGCGGCGATTCTGTCGGATTACGATCTGGAATTTATTTCCGGCTGGCATTCGCTAAACCTGCTCACCCATTCAGTGGAGGAGGAACTGAGGGCCATTCAACCGCATCTTGATCTGCTCAAGGCACTTGGCTGCAAAGTGTGCATTGTTTGTGAATCCTCGAATGCCATCCATGGGCGCGACGATGTGCCATTGAACCAGAGCCCGGTGCTTGCCGATGAGCAATGGCCGGAATTTGGCGTGGCCGTCGAAGCGGTGGCGGTTCACTGCGCACAGCAGGGCCTGACGCTGGTCTACCACCACCATATGGGCACCATTGTAGAGAATCGGGAAGAAATCGACCAATTCATGGCCCATACCGGCCCGGCAACAAAGTTGTTGCTTGATACCGGCCACGCGCTGTTTGCAGGTGTTGACCCGCATGATCTTGCGAGCAAATATATGGACAGGGTACACCATATACACTGCAAAAATACCCGACCGCTGGTAAAAAAGGAAGTCTGGGACGAAGGGTTGTCCTTTATGGAAGGCGTTCGGCGCGGTGTATTTACGGTTCCTGGTGATAGTGAAGGCGATGTGTCATTTGAGCCGGTACTCGCTGTAGCGGCGGAACATGATTATAGTGGCTGGCTGGTCATAGAAGCCGAACAGGATCCGGCCATTCGAAATCCTTTTCAATTTCAATCCATGGGGCTGATTGCCCTGAAAGAGATGGTACGGAATGCCGGAATGGAGAAAAGATAACAAATGGTCGAATTGTTGCGAAAACCTGGCGGTTCCAGGGGAAAGGTCCACGATATAACACCAGCCAATGCCGGATGGGACTATGTGGGTTTTGGCCTGTTCCATCTTTTACCAGGCGAATCCGCAAGTGAACCCACGGGAGACAGGGAAGTCATACTGGTACTTGTCGAAGGCAAGGCAAAAGTAAATGCCGGTGGGACGGACTTAGGCGAACTTGGTGACAGGCTCAATGTCTTTGAGCGCACTCCTCCGCACTGTGTCTATATACCCAACGACAGCGACTGGAGTGTTGATGCAACTACCAAACTTACATTGGCCATATGTACAGCGCCCGGAAAAGGCAACCACCCGGCCGCTATAATCGGCCCGATCGGTATTGATCTTGAAGAGCGCGGCAAGGGTGCCAATACACGTTATATCCATAACATTGCCATGGAAAACCGCGACGTGGCAGACAGTCTGCTGGTAACCGAAGTATTTACCCCGCAGGGCAACTGGTCGTCCTACCCGCCCCATCGTCACGATGAAGACAATTTCCCCGATATGACATATCTGGAGGAAACCTATTACCATCGCCTCAACCCGTCGCAGGGTTTTGGATTTCAAAGGGTATTCACGGAAGACGGCAGCCTTGATCAATCCATGGCAGTTTCAAATGGCGATGTTGTGCTGGTCCCGCGTGGCCACCATCCTTGTGGTGCGCCCTATGGCTATGAGATGTACTATCTGAACGTTATGGCCGGGCCGCTGCGCAAATGGCGTTTTCAGAACCATCCGCAACATGACTGGATTTTCCAAAGGGATAAATAGCAATATCCACCAATCTTCGGATGTGGCTGATTTTGCCTCTGGAATCGCAATTAGCTGATCGTCACTTCCATTCCATTTGTATCAAGCTTGATGGAACGGTTTTCAACCGACGAGTTTTTGGCTGCATCAGCAAGGCAAGCAGCCCTCAACCCATCCAGTGCATTAACGGGCATGTCGCTGCCTTCCTGAACATGTTTGACGAAGCACAGCAATTCGGTCCGATAGCTGTCAGCATAGCGGTCGAGATAAAAATCATAAAGTCCGTCCGGATTGCCCGACAGGCTTTGCGAATAACGCACCAGACTGGATTTGCGCGGGTTTTGCGATATTGCCATACCTTTTGATCCAAAGACTTCAATGCGCTGGTCATAGCCATAGCTGGCGCGCCTCGAATTGATAATAACTACCTGCCTGCCGGAAGCGGCCTCCATGCTCACAGTTGCAGTGTCGACATCACCCATCTTGCCGACTGCAGGGTCCACCAGCGCCGCGCCGTTTGCATTGAGTCGGATGAATTCCTCACCCAAAAGCCAGCGTGCCATATCCAGATCATGGATCATCATTTCATAGAATAACCCACCAGATGACTTGATCGACTCCAAAGGCGGTGGACAAGGATCGCGACTGGTAATGACGATCTGTTCTATATCGCCGATTTCTCCTTTGTTGATAGCGGCCTTTAATGCCATGTGATTTACATCAAACCGGCGGTTGAATGCCAAAAACACTTTGGTGGCAGCGGCGCCAAGAGCGTCAACACAGGCCAGGGTTTCCTGCAAAGTCGCGGCCAGCGGTTTTTCACACATCACCGGCTTGTTGGCGTTGGTTGCCAGCAAAATATTCTCCATATGGGTGTCATTGGAGGTAACGATCAAAACACCATCCACATCCTTGCGGCTAACGGCTTCCCGGGCTGATGCAGCAACATCAGCCTGCAGTTTTTTGGCAAGGGCTTCAGATGCTGGTCTGTTAATGTCAAATATTGCAGCCACGCCGATATTGGCATCAATCAAAGCGGTTGCGTGAACCTGGGCCATACGGCCAGCCCCGAGTATTGCCAGTTTTGTCACCAAATTACTCCGATACATGATTTCTATTGCAAGTGATGAAAAGCAAATTCTGTTAGCTTGTTTAAACTTCCCGTTTTACTGAAAAGGGTTCTGTTTTAGAGTTTGCAAATCTGGCAATTAGGTAGCGCAATTATTATTTTGACAGTATTGCTTTGATGATCAAAAGTGATCAGTATCTGCAGGTTGCACATCAAGTCGATTTTGTACGACGTTTACTACGGTCATTGGAATACCATGAAAAAAGTCACAATTGCCGATATTGCAAAGAAGGCGGGTGTGGGCACTGCAACGGTTGAACGCGTTTTGAACGAACGTGGAAACGTCTCCCAAAAAACCGCAACAAAGGTAATCATTGCCGCAAAAAAAAGTGGCTATCGCCGTTTGCTGCCTGAATCCTACAAGGGACTTATCCGAATTGAAGTTATTTTAATCAGACCCGACACGTCTTTTTTTCGGGAGATGGGAGATGCTTATGCCCGAATATCACGGATTCTTGACAGAAATGTTTCCTTGCATCGGACATATGTAGATGAAGGCGATTTGGAAAGCATGGTCCATGCAATTTCCAGACCGGCATATGTTCGTTCCGGGCTTATCGTGGTCGCTCCAGACAAGCCTGAAATAATTAACTGTCTGGAAAGGGAGGCAAAAAAGGGTGCAAAGATAGTCACCATTGTATCGGAAATATCGACAAGTGAACCTATCCCGCATGTTGGTATCGACAATTATTCTGCCGGTCGCACCGCCGCACAACTGATGGACAGGATGAGCCTTCCCGATGGTGGAGAATTTATAGCTCTTTGTCATAGCGGCGCATATTCCGGCCACAGAGATCGCGTACGCGGGTTTTCGGATTACTTTCAGGAGCATCCATCGCCAAATCATGAATTCACCACAGTCTATTTGATGTTCGACGACAAATATCAATGCGAAACGATATTGGGCCAAGCGCTTCTGGATAAAGAACGAATTTCCGGAGTTTACAATACCGGGGGCGCATCGGTAGGCGTGGCCAATGCATTGCGCGAGTATGTCTGGAAGGAAAGTGTTTTCTGGGTTGGTCATGAATTGACGGGCCTTAATCGAAAATTACTGGATGACAACAGCATCGATATCATCATCGACCAGAATCCAGATCTCCAGGCACGTCATTCAATTGATTTGATGCTTTCTCAACTCGGGATTGGTGCTCTGGATATTCCAAACAAGCCAATTCCGTTTCAATTGATAACCAAAGAGTCGATTGCCAAGAAGCTGACGGGGAACAGTTGAATGTAAAATTGATCTTTTACACGTTGGACAGGAGTGGAAATTATGAAGAGAAATCAGAGGGATACTGGTACATTTAAGAGGGCTCGGCTAATCGGGCGGGGGGTAAGTGACTGCGTTCACTTGAGATTTTTGGTGTCATGCAAATATTGATAGTGCTGTTTGTGGCTTTGTTGCATGGAAAGAACGGGGTTACGATTTACCCATTAGGAGTAATTATTCAGGCGATTTTAGTTGTTTGGGGCATTCCAAGTGCAGTGAATGTGTTGAGAATGGCAGCACCGATTGCGGCTTCTGTTTTTTGGTTTTTGAACTTTCGATTGTGTAATTTGGGACCAATGATTGTTTTAAAGCGGAACATGGCCGTCTCTGCAAGTGATCGTCGGTGGTAGTTGCTTTCAATTTTCCATGCCTTTCGCCCGATTTGATGAATGCGTTGGACAATCTGGCCCCGGGTTGGCGGCGGATCCTTTAATTTGGGTGGTGGCAGAATGGACGCACCTTTTCGCGGTTCAATCACCGGTCTGGCGCCACGATCCAGGATTGCGCGGTGACAGCTAAAACTATCATACGCCATGCGGGCCCCAAATTGCGCGGCAAGCTGGAGAAGATCGGATGCTGGACAATGGAAATAGTCAAACGCTCTGACAAGGCAAAAGGTTTCGAAGTTATCCCGCGCCGCTGGGTGGTGGAGCGCACCTTCGCATGGCCGGGCACCCTTACGGCGTTTGCCTACAAACGCCTGCCGGGCAATGGATGCAGAAGACTGGCAAAGGATTGGGAAAAATTAATCCTCTCAGCCGTAAGCTGGTTGCTCATCGCACATATCAAACTCGTTACAAGGAGAATCGCAAGGGATTGATTTCATGGGAATAGTTTTGAGTCAGACTCTTATGAAAGAGGTGGCTCCTGTGTAAGAATGGAGCCACTGCCCGTCATTTATGACGGGCAGTGGCGGGGGCCGGACCGTTCGCCATAACGGACCGTCACTGAGTATGGTTCCTTCGGCAAAGCAGGACCACTTCACTACTTGTTCAACGCAATCGCAAGCAAGACATAATTTTCAAGCGATTCTCCTTGCGCAAGTAAGTCGAATTATGTGTGTTATTGGTGTGCCTATTTAAGAAATTTTGAAATTTGAGGGGTGAACGTGGGATAGAATTTGGATTAAGACTGCAAATTTGAAGCGGCGGGATAAAAAATTCATCAGATTTGTTGGTATTTAACTGTTTGTTAGCCATAATTGGCAATGCTCTTGTGTAGTGAACGCGGCTGATGTGCCGTATTGGTCTGTTTAGGAGCAACAACATGAGACTTGGCATTTTCAAGCTTTGTCTGCCAACAATGCTAATTCTGGGATTTGGAATAGCAGCAAATGCAGCAGACCCTCTACTGAATGCAGCAGACCCTCTACTGAATGCAGCA